>CATXXF010000020.1 GCA_958403395.1 uncultured Collinsella sp. | reverse complement strand
TGAAAATGAAGAAGGGGGAGGCCTCGCGGCCTCCCCCTTTTTTGCGTTTACGGGCTTTTGTCTCACATAGTAGCTGTGTTTTATAACCCTCGTTTGTCGCATCTTCTGTGAACGGGCTACAATAACTTAGTCTGTGCGATATGGAGGTGAACATGGCTGAAGCTGGTATCGGCGTTGATATCGTCGAGATTTCCCGTATGAAATCAATTCTTGAAAAGACGCCGTCGTTTGCTCGGCGTGTGTTTACCGAAGAAGAGCGTGCGTATTGCGATGCATCATCGCGTCCCGCTGCTCACTATGCGAGCCGCTTTGCTTCGCGCGAGGCGGTGCTTAAAGCTCTCGGCACGGGTTTTAGTCAAGGCGTGGGTCGCAAGGATGTTTCGGTAACGCGTGATAAACTCGGCAAACCGAAGGCGCTGCTTTCGGGCCGTGCACTCGAGATCGCTCATGAGCTGGGTGTTGTTGAGGTCGCTCTTTCCATTACGCTTACAGGAGACTTAGCTGTTGCGAATGCCATCGCGATTACCGAAGATGCTCGGCCTAAGCCAAAAGATGAAAAGGTGAGCACTAAGAAACGCGTTGCGCAGACATTTAAAGAGGCTCGCTCTGTTTTAGATGAGCTTGAGCAGCTGCAGAATTCAGCATTGACGGAGCACCTGGGCGATGCTTCGCAAGATACGCTAGGAGCATAGATGAAACCGGTTTTGAGTACCGAAGAAGTCGTTCGTCTCGAGGATATCATTGAACGCGAAGGGACTTCGAAGGCCGAGCTTATGGAGCTAGCGGGTGAGTTTGCCGCCAACGAGGTCTTGAAGCTCAATCCCGATCGGGTTCTCTTTCTGGTCGGTTTTGGTAATAATGGCGGCGACGGTTGGGTTGCCGCCGATATCCTGAGCCATAAGGGTGTGGACGTGGATATCGTTTCTCCGGTTGAACCGGATGAGATTCCTGCTGCTCTGGCACGTCATGTTGCTCGTCGTACTGCCGGCCGCGATGTGCACGTTTGCGTCGGCCCTTCGCGTGACGAACTCGAGGTTTTGATCGATAAGGCCGATGTTGTTGTCGATGCCATTTTTGGTACCGGTTTTCACGGGAATCTGCGTGCGCCGTTCTCCATCTGGATTCCTACGGTCAATGAATGCGCCGATTGTGTCGTATCCATTGATGTCCCCTCGGGCCTGAATGCCGAGACGGGCGTTGTTGATGACGACTGCATTCGTGCCGAACATACGGTGACGATGATTGCGCCCAAGATTGGTTTGTATAGCGCCGATGGCCCTGAGTATGCTGGCGATTTGATCTGCGGCAATCTTTACGACCGTCTTGACGAGGTCATCGATGATGTCGACCACGCCGCCGAGATTGTCGAGCCCGGTGACTTAGTTGATTTCTTTGCTCCACTTCCCACGAATATCGATAAGTATTCCCGTGGCTCTGTGCTTATTGTCGCCGGATCTGCGCAATATCCTGGTGCTGCCATTATGGCGGCCAAGTCTGCAGCTCGCGCGGGTGCTGGTTACGTGGCAGTCGCGGCTCCTGACGCCTGCGCTAATCTTATTCGCATGGCACTTCCTTCGATTCCCGTCTTTGCTATTCCGTCTGATTCCCGCGGCTCCTTTGGCGCCGCTGCGCGCATGACGGTGTGCGAGATTGCAAAGAAGTACAGCTGCGTACTGTGCGGTCCCGGTATGACGACGTCTGCCGGCGCTATGCAGGTGGTTTCGGGCTTGCTCGAGCTTGATGTACCGCTTATTTTGGATGCCGATGCACTCAACTGCCTTGCTAAGATTGCCATTGACGGTATTGATAGTAACCCCGAGATGTATCGTCGCGAGCAGCCGTTGGTTATGACGCCGCACTATCGTGAGCTTTCGCGTCTGGTTGCCGGTGACGAGGTGAACGACCTTGGTACCGCGATTGCAGCCGCGCAGAAGGTTGTCTGGGCTGCAGGCTCCGACAATCTGGTGGTCATTGCCAAGGGGCCGACGACGGCTATCTGTGGCGTTGAGCGTGTGCTGCTGCCACTTTCGGGTCCGGCTTCTCTGGCAACTGCCGGTTCGGGTGATGTTCTCGCGGGTATTTTGGCCGGCACGCTTGCCACCATGCGCGACGAGATGGATCGTTGGGAGTTGCTGTATTCGTACGCCGTCGCACTTCACAGCTACGCCGGTTTTGCCGCGGCGACGGAGTATGGTGAGAAGAGCGTTATCGCGACCGATCTTATCGACTTGATTGGTCCTGCCATGGAGCTGGCGGCAAAGGATGCGCTCGAAGATCTGGGAATCATGGACGAAGGGTCGGATGACTAATCATGAATAAAGCCGATTTGACGCGCTGGTCCTGGGTCGAGATCGACCGCGGGGCGCTCCGTCGCAACACGAGGGCCTATAAGAACTTGTTGAATCCACGTCAGCGCCTGTGCTGCGTGGTCAAGGCCGATGCTTATGGTCATGGAGCTGTTGAGTGCGCCAAGATCATGTATTCGGCCGGTGCCGACATGTTTGCCGTGGCGACGGTTAACGAGGGCGTTGAGCTCCGACAGGGCGGGATTACGAAACCCATCCTCATCCTAAGCGAGCCGCCTATCGAGGCCATTCCGACGTTGCTCGAGTTTGATATCATGCCCTCGGTCTATACGTCTGACTTTGCTCTTGCGTATGGCGAATGTGCCGTCGCGGCGGGCAAGGTGGGCAAGTATCATCTCGCCATCGAGACGGGTATGAATCGTATCGGCGTACACTACACACAGGTGCTCGACTTTGTCCGCGGTATTAATTTCCATCGCGGTATTCAGTGCGACGGCGTATTTACGCACTTCGCCACGGCCGATGAACCTTCGGGCTGGGACTACAAGCTGCAGTGTCAGCGCTTTACCGAGGCCGTTCAAGCCATTAAGGATGCGGGTTTTGAGTGCGGTATCGTGCACTGCGCCAACACGCCGTCCTCGATGCTCGACCCCTCGATGCATTTTGATATGATTCGCGCCGGCGTTGGCTTGTATGGCATGCAGCCGTGCGAGCTGAGTGGCCGCGTGATGCAGCTTGATCCCGTTATGAGCGTCCATGCGCGCGTGACGCGCGTGGCACACCCTGCGATGGGTGAGGGCGTGGGCTACGGTTTTACCTACCGCGTACCGCGCACGCGCGTTCAGATCTGCACGCTGCCGATCGGTTATGCCGACGGCCTATCGCGTACGCTTTCCAATCGTATGGATGTGCTGTATCGCGGCGAGCGCGTGCATCAGGTTGGCAATATCTGCATGGACCAGTTTATGGTCGCCATTCAGTCCAACCCGGCACACGAGATTCCCGAGGCCGAGTATGGTGACGAGATGATTATCGTCGGCCGCGATGGCGATGCCGAGATCACTATGGACGAGATGGCCCGACTGCGCGGAACGATTAACTACGAGGTCGCCTGCGGCTTTGGCATGCGCCTCGACAAGGTCTACGTGTAGGAGTCGCCATGGGCGTCATGCACATCCCCGGCCATACCCATCAGGCACCACGTGAGGTCGCACTCGAGGAAATCGAGGCCGTTCTGGGCGATTGTCACCTCTGCCAGCTCTACCAGTCGCGTCACAATATCGTGTTTGGCGTGGGAAACCCCCGCGCTCGCGTGATGTTTATCGGTGAGGCGCCGGGTCGCAACGAGGATTTGCAGGGCGAACCCTTTGTGGGGGCGGCGGGTGAAGACCTCAACGGCATTTTGTCGCTGGCGGGGCTCAAACGCGAAGACGTCTACATTGCCAACGTGCTTAAGTGCCGCCCGCCGGGAAACCGCAATCCGCGTCCCGAGGAAGTGCTGGCTTGCTCGCCGTTTTTGCGTGAGCAGATTCGAAGCATCTGGCCTGATATTATCGTGACGCTCGGCAACCCCGCGACGCACTTTGTGCTTAAGACCGAGATTGGCATTACTAAGCTGCGCGGCAGGTTCCACCAGATGGGGCATTTTGTAGTAATGCCCACGTTCCATCCGGCAGCAGCGCTACGCAATCCGGCGTGGCAGGAGCTGCTGGAGGAAGACTTTAAGATGCTGGGCGACTATCTGGAGCGACATCCCGCACCAGAGGACGCCTCGGAATAATAAGGAGCATATATGTCCCTGGAGCGCCTGGGGGTAGGTACTTACAAAACGACTTGCGCTGCCGATACGGAGTACTTTGGCGAGCTAATTGCACCGTGCCTTGAGGACGGCGATGTGCTCATCCTGACCGGCGGCCTGGGAGTGGGCAAAACTCACTTTACCAAGGGCGTCTCGCGCGGGCTGGGCGATGGGCATATGGTTACGAGTCCTACGTTTGCGCTCATGGCCGTTCACGATCAAGGTCGTATTCCGCTGTTTCACTTTGATCTATACCGCCTGGAGCATGCCTACGAGCTCGAGGATACGGGCATTTTCGATGTGCTGGGCTACGAGGGTGCTTGCCTGCTGGAATGGGGCGAACAATTCCAGGACGAGCTGACGGATGAGTATCTTTCGGTGACGCTCAAGCGTGATGAGGGCGACAGCGATGTGCGAACGATAACGCTCGAGGCGCACGGTGACCGTGCAATGGAGCTTTCCCATTTGATTGATAAGGCTGTACAAGATGAGCTTGCATAACGACAACGCGCTGGTGGTGGCGCTCGATACTTCGACCGACATGCTTGCCTGCGCGGCAAGCTGGATTGATGGGCGGACGGGCGAGACGAAGCTCGTGAGTGGCGACCACATGTGTCGCCGTCACGCCAACGTTGAGCTCGTGAATACCGTTGATGGCGTGCTGGCTCAGGCCGGTCTGGATCGCAGCGATGTTGGTTGCTACGTGGTCGGTCGCGGCCCGGGGTCGTTTACGGGTGTGCGTATCAGCATCTCCACTGCCAAGGGCCTCGCGCGCGGTGCCAATGTTCCGCTGCTGGGCGTGTCGACGCTCGACGCTTGCGCTTGGACGGCGTGGAAGGCTGGCGTGCGCGGCAAGCTTGGTATCTTGGCCGATGCTATGCGCGGTGAGGTATATCCGGCGCTGTATATGCTGGTCGATGAGGGTCCCGAGCGTCAATTTGAGCGCGAACACGTGGTCAAGACCGCCGTGGCGCTCGATGAGTGGCGCCAAGCGGCGGACTGGGACCAGGTTCAGCTGACCGGTGACGGTCTCGTGCGCTATGGCAAGCTGCTGGGTGAGGACGAGACCGCCCGCTGCGTGGAGCGCGACCTGTGGTGGCCTTCGGGCGAGGGCTTGCTGCTCGCGCACGCTGCGGGTGACGGCGATCCGGCTCGCGTCCTGCCGATTTACACGCGCCTTTCGGATGCCGAGGAAAACGAGCGCAAGCGTCTTGGTCTTGCCGAGAGTGCGCAGAGCGAAATTACGGGCGTTGCCGATGAGCTCGCCGGTCGTCATCTGCAGTTCCGTCCCATGGGCGCGGCGGATGCCGAGGGCGCGAGCGCGCTGGAGGCTGCCTGCTTTGAAGGTGCCGGACACGAGGCGTGGACGCCGGGCATGTTCCTGTCCGAACTGGGCGAGGACGTCGCTGTGCCGCGTAGTTGGTGGGTAGCACACGACGACGGCAAGCTGCTGGGCCTTGCCGGCGGTATGGTCGTGGACGGTGATGTGCAGATTCTGGATGTCGTCGTCGACCCGGCACATCGCCGTGAGGGTATTGCCCGCAAGCTGCTGTCGCATGTGAGCTATGATGCCCAGATGCTCGGCTGCACCACGGCTTCGCTCGAGGTCGAGGACGGCAACGAGGAAGCGATCGCGCTTTATAACGCTCTGGGCTTTACCGAGGCAGGACGGCGCCGCGGCTACTATGGTGCCGGCAAGGATGCCATCGTCATGACGGCTCCGCTGCCCCTGGTGCTTCCGGTCGACAATGCTTCGCCCGAGCCGACGGCGGCAGAGCAGCGCGTATGGCCGCTGCCTGCGCCTGGGCGCTCCGAGGGGGAGCGTGCCGAAATTGAGCGCCGCCGCCTAGTGCTCGCTATCGAGAGTTCCTGCGACGAGACGGCCGTGGCGATTATCGATGCGGATGGCAATATGCTGGCCAACCAGGTGTCGACACAGATTGATTTTCATGCCCGCTTTGGCGGCGTGGTGCCCGAGATCGCCTCGCGCAAACACGTTGAGGTGATTGTGAGTGTCGTGGATGCGGCGCTCGAGGATGCCGCAGCATCGCTTGGTCTTGAGGGTGGAGCCATTGCCCCCAGCGAGCTTGCCGCCGTGGGCGTGACACAGGGTCCGGGCCTGGTGGGCGCCCTCGTGGTGGGCGTTGCCTTTGCCAAAGGCTTTGCCTACGCTGCCGGTAAGCCGCTCGTATGCGTCAACCATCTGGAGGGGCACCTGTTTGCCAACTTGCTGGCACAGCCCGACCTCAAGCCGCCGTTCATCTTCACGCTTGTCTCGGGCGGGCACACCATGCTCGTGCACGTGAAGGCATGGGGCGACTACGAGGTACTTGGTGAGACACTCGACGATGCTGTGGGCGAGGCCTTCGACAAGGTAGCCAAGGCGTTGGGTCTGGGCTATCCCGGTGGCCCCATCATTTCCAAGCTGGCCGAGACGGGCAATCCCCGCGCGATCGATTTCCCCCGTGCGCTTAACAGCAGGGGAGACTATCGTTTCTCGCTTTCGGGCCTCAAGACGGCGGTGACGCTCTACATCGAGCAAGAGACCAAGGCCGGGCGCACGATTCACCTGCCCGATCTGGCGGCTTCGTTTGAGGCAGCTGTCTTTGACGTGCAGTACAAGAAGGCCAAAAACGCACTGCACGCTACCGGATGCAAGGAATACTGCATCGGCGGCGGCGTCTCGGCCAACCCGCATCTGCGCGAGATGATGATCAAGAAGCTTGGGCGTCAGGGGATTCGCGTAACGGTGCCGCCCTTGTCTGCCTGTACCGATAACGCAGCCATGATCGCGGAGGTCGCTCGCCGTAAATTCGACCGAGGTGAAATCTCGCCGTTCGACGTCGACGCCGATCCGAACATGACGCTGTAGCTGGTACGGCGCGGTCCCCGGACGGAGGGGCCGGATATAAGGTTTCCTGCTCTACAGTCCTGCGCAAGACGAAGGCCACATTAAGTGCTTTCCTTTGCGTGCGGAACTCGCGATAAAGTTCATATGCGCCGCCCGGCTCCCGCGGCTCTCAGGGGCATCTCTCATGCAAAAACTGTCGTGGGGTAAAGTCCGAGGTCAGTGGCGTTTTATACCGAGAAATCCAAAAAAAGTTGAAAATTCATTACAAATTTGCGTTGACTTTAGGTAACTAAAGTTTCATACTCCTTTTCAACCACTGGGGGATGTGAACACGCACGGATCGTTCGCATCATGATTGAAGAGGATTTCTTAGACATGTTCACGCATCAGCTAAACATTATCAGCGTAGTAATTATCTGATGCGGGTTAGCACATACAGCTAGCCCGTACGATAACGGGCGGCTGATGAAGATGAGGGCCGTCGAGCGCAACCGATGGCCCTCATTTTTTTTTATGTCTGGGAAGTTCTTTTTAGAGGAGGAAATGTAATGAACGGAGTTTTGCTCATGGTTGTGGCCGCGGCGGTGCTCGCCTGCGGCTATCTGGGCTATGGCCGATGGCTGGCCAACAAGTGGGGCGTTGACAAAGAGGCCCTCACGCCGGCCAAGCGCATGAAGGACGGCAAGAGCTTCTCGCCCGTCTCCGCCTTCACCGCGTTCTCGCACCAGTTCAGCTCGATCTGCGGTGCTGGCCCTGTTACGGGTACGATCGTCGCCATGGCCTTTGGCTGGCTGCCCGTCGTGCTCTGGGTCCTCATCGGCGGCATCTTCTTTGGCGCCGTCCACGACTTTGGTGCCCTGTACGCTTCGATGAAGAACAACGGCAAGTCGCTCGCTCAGCTCATCGAGAAGTACATCGGCAAGACCGGCCGTCGCCTGTTCTTGCTGTTCTGCTGGCTGTTCTGCATCATCGTCATCGCCGCCTTCACCGACATGGTTTGCAAGACGTTCATGTTCACCCCGGCCGTTGACGCTTCTGGTGCTGCTACCGGTGCCATCGACTTCACCAAGTCCTATGCCGCCGGCTGCGCTGGTACCATCTCCATCCTGTTCACCTTCGTCGCTATCGCCTTTGGTTGGGCCCAGAAGAAGTTCAACCTTACCGGTGCTGCCGAGTTCGTCACCGGCGTGGTCCTCATGGTTCTCATGTTCGCCGTCGGTATGCAGTTCCCGGTCTACCTGGATAAGTTCCAGTGGTTCGCCGTCGTCATGGTCTACCTGGTCTTCGCTGGCGCTATGCCCATCCAGATGCTCAAGACCCCGCGTGACTACCTCACTTCCATCATGATGATCGTCATGATCGTCTGCGCTGTCCTTGGCATCGTCGTCCTGGGCGTCAACGGTCAGGCCACTATCACCGCTCCGGTCTTCACCGGCTTCTCCACTGCCTCCGGCATGATGTTCCCGGTCCTGTTCGTCTCCGTCGCTTGCGGTGCTCTCTCCGGTTTCCACAGCCTCGTTTCTTCCGGCACCTCTTCTAAGCAGGTCGAGAAGGAGCAGGACGCCGTCAAGGTCGGTTACGGCGCCATGATCGTCGAGTCCTTCGTCGGCATCCTTGCCATCATCGTCGCCGGCATCATGTTCTCCGATATGAACACCGCCGGTACTGGCGCCCTCAACGCCGGTGTCGCTTCCACCCCGTTCCAGATCTTCGCCGCTGGCATCTCCCGCGGTATGCAGGCCTTCGGTGTTGACGGCACGCTCGCTACCGTCTTCATGACCATGAACGTCTCCGCTCTGGCCCTGACCTCGCTCGACGCCGTCGCCCGCATCGCCCGCACTTCGTTCTCCGAGTTCTTTGCCCAGACCAACGACGCCCTGGCCATCGAGTCCAAGGCTGGCTACATGAAGGTCCTCGGCAACCCCTGGTTCGCCACGGTCGTCACCCTGCTTCCCGGTCTCGCCCTCGCTTTTGGTGGCTATGCCAACATCTGGCCGCTCTTTGGTGCTTCCAACCAGCTGCTCGGCGGCATGACCATGATCACCCTCGCCGTGTTCTGCAAGTGCACCGGCCGCAAGGGCTGGATGCTCTACGTGCCCGTCGTCTTCCTGCTCTGCTGCACCTTCACCTCGCTGGTCCAGAGCGCCATGGGCTGCATGACCGCCGTCCAGGCCTACGGTTTCTTCGGTACCATCCCGGCTACCGCCACCACGGCCGCCGTTTCCGTCGCCGCCACCAAGGGCCTGCAGCTTGTCTTCGCTGTCCTGCTGATGGTCCTGGGCCTCATCGTCGCCGTCAACTGCCTCAAGGAGTTCTTCGGCAAGGAGGCTGGCTCCATGCCCGACGAGGAGTCCGAGTGGTCCGAGATGGGCAAGGCCGAGTATGGCCGCGCTGCTGCTGCCGAGGCTCCTGTCGACGCCGAGGCCGCCAAGGCTTAGTCGACCTGACGAGTTGAACGTCACATCTATATGACTCGGAAAGACCGGGTCCGCGACTTCGCGGGCTCGGTCTTTTTTCATGCAAAAGCGGGTGACGCTCGAGTGTTCTCGCAGATGTTTTGCGTGGATAAGGGCGCGCGTTGTACCATATAGACGTATATGTGTGCATATGAAAGGGGCCCCGTGGCCAAGACGGTATATTCCGATAACCAACAAAATGTCGATGCTCTGGCTGAGCGTCTGAGCGGACAAACGTCGCTTTCTGCCGAGCGGGCAAAGCTAGTTGCCTACGACCTGCTTTGCCGCAAGGCACTCAAGATTAAGTCGAGCGCGCTGGCGCAGATTTTCCGCTCCGTCGATAAGGAATGTGACACCAAGGCGATGCGCGATGAGCTTATCGCGGCAAATATCGTGACCAAGATCGAGGGTAGCGGCATTAACGGGCGCCCGGCGTTCTATACCATCAATGCCGAGATCCGCGATGCCCAGGAGCAGCCTGCCGAGTCCGTCGAGGATTTTATCGTCGAGGATTCCGCTGACGTGCCTGCTGTGGAAGAAGTTGCCCCGCGTGAGCATGTCGATACCGATGAGTTGCTCGATGAGAACGTCGTGCGTGCCTTTACGGCCAAGGCAGGACGCGGCGGTTTTGGCGGGGGCGGCAAGCGCGATGCACAGCGCCGCGCCCAGCAGGAGCGCTTCCGTCGCGCCGTTGCTCGAAAGGGCGAGACGGATGCCGAGGCTGTTGAGACCGAGGTTGCTGCCGAGTCGCAGAAGCCCACGAAGGAGCAAAAGCCCGTGGAGGCCCAAGAGCCCAAGCGTCGTCGCGGTGCTCACTTTAAGGCTGCAGCGCAGGATGCCGCGCGTGAGGTTGAAGAGTCTTCTGAGGTTGCAGACGATGTTGAGGAGTCTGCCAAGAGGGCTCCGGGTTCGTGTCGTCCCGGCCGCGGTTTTGCGGGGCGCGCGTATTCCGTAAGGCGTCAGGAGAAGAGCGAACCGGCTTCGACCACTCAGGGCGAGAAGGACGAGAAGGCCGTTGAGCCGGTGGCTCGCGAGCAAAAGCCTGTTGAGCCGCAGCTTGAGGTTGATGCCGAGGCCAAGGGCCAGCAGCCTACTGATGAGCAGACGGAGCAGGGCGCGTCGAGCAAGCCTCGCCGCCGTCGCCATCGTGGGGGCCGCAGTTCCCATGCCGAGACTGCGGCCGAGAAGACCACGCCGCAGAACGAGGATGCGAAGGCCGAGGTTTCTTCGGGGCAGCCTAAGCGCCAGCCGGCGAAGGAGAGCAAGTCCGTTCGTCAGCAGAAGCAGGCGTCTATGCCGAAGCGCGAGCGCAATCCCCAAGGCGATTCTAAGCGCAAGTCTCAGAGGAAGCCGGAGTCTGCCGCAGCAGATACTGCTGCCCAGCAGCCCGAGTCGGCCGTTCACGGCGAGGTCTCGGCGTTTGCCCTTGCCCGCGTTTTAGGCAGGCAGCTGCTCAAAGTTGTCCCTACGCCCACGGCGCTCTCTAAGATCAAGGAGCAGCAGACACAGATCGTAAAGGTTGAGGGTAAGGACGGCAAAAAGGCTCCGCAGCGCACTCAGCACAACGAGATGTCCAACCGCAAGATTGCCGAGGAAATCGCAATCATCCAGGCTTGGATCGAGCAGAACCGAGGTGCCGATACGCCGGTTGCCTCGCGCCGCCAGCGTGCCTACCAGATCTTTAACGACGAGAAGGCTTTTGACGGCAAGCACGGTGAGCGCTTGATCAGGCGTATGACCGAAAAGGGCATCAGCATGCAGGCGATCAAGGTCGCCCCCAATCGCCCCGTGCACTTTACGGGCTTCTTTACGCTGGGAGCCGACAAGCCGTTCATTATGGTCGAGAACCTGGACACCTACGACGAGATCGTCAAGCTGCTGCGTGGCCGCAAGCACGCCAAGCTCTTTGGTACCAAGGTGGGCGGCGTGATTTTTGGCGGCGGCTGCAAGGCGAGCGTCTCGCACGCACTGGATGATTATCTGGCCGAGATTGGCTATCGCTTTAACTACGTCTACTACGTAGGCGATATCGATCGCGAGGGCGCGCGCATTGTCGAGCAGACTCGCAATGCCAATGTGGTTGAGATTCGCCTGCATGCCGGCATGTACCGCGCCATGCTCGCCGAGCATAAGCGTCGCGTGAAGGCCGGCGGCGAGTGCGAGCCCGCGGCTGCCAACCAGGGCGTGCCGCAGAACCTGGCAGCGACGATCAAGGATTTGCCCATGGTTACGCGCGTGCAGTTCCGCAACGTGCTGCGCGAGGGCGGGCGCATTCCGCAGGAGATTCTGATGACCGCCGACTATCGGGATGGCGACTCGGGAAGCTTCGACCGCATGCTGAACAATTAGCTCCGCCGTTCTACCGAACGGCGGCCTCCTTGACGCTGCGAGGGGCCCTGGCACGGCAATCTGACGTTCAACTTCGGCGGCGCGACCAGAAGGTCAGCGCCGCCTTGTTTCACGTCACCTTGCCATACCAGGGCCCCTCTCGCTGTCACGTCCAAAACATCGAGGTTAAGTGGCCTCCTGTTCGTGCGGAACTCGCGACAAACTTAATGCCCGGCCCGTCGGGGCCACACGCCATTTTGTAGATGACGGCTCGCTTTTCGGAACGGGGCTGATATTTTCTTGATGTTAGGCGCTCTTGGTCCTAATGGGCTTGGGGCGCCTTCGCGTTTCCTCAGCTCCGCACCCTTGCGGGTTCGAATTCCTCCGCTTGCCCACAAGAAAGCGCCCTGGGCCGTTATGGGCTCAGGGCGCTCAATTTTAATGGCTGGGACGGAGGGATTCGAACCCCCAACAGCCGGCACCAAAAACCGGAGTTCTACCGTTGAACTACGTCCCAATGTGTGGTGTTGCCCAAAAGCAACTCGTTTAGTTTACCTAATCTGCGAGGGCATCGCAAACGCCATCGAGCAGGCGTACGGCGAGTGTCTGCGCGTCGCTGGCCGTGAAGGTGCCGTTGTAGCGCGTCATGCCCGTGAGCTCAATGCGAATGCGTGCCGGCTTCTGCTGCGCGGCGACATTGGCAGTGCGGATGCGCTGGGCCAGGTTGTGGCACTCGGCGAGGGCGATCGTGGCGCGCGGCGCTGCATCTGCGGGCAGCTCATCGCTTGCGATCTCGAGCACTAGGTCAACGTCGGTTGGGACCTCGGAGTCGCAGAGCATCATGCCGCTGTTGTCGGTCGTTGCCGTGGCGATATTCCACATGCGCGACGCAACGCTGCGTGCGATGGGGTCCTCGCCGATAACGGCAATCTGGAAGCGCTCGAGCACGTTGGCGGCGCGAGCAAAACCGATACGGGACTCGGCTTCGGTGACCGAGGGCTTGCCCTCCCACACATGGTGCAGGCGGTTGATGTAGGCGTAGGTGTCCTGGAAGGCCATGCCGTCGGCAAACAGGCCGACATTTTCCTGGAACTGCCGCAGGGCGGCCTCGGTATGCGGACCAAAGTAGCCGTCGTCTTCGCCACAGGCAAAGCCCAAAACGTTGAGAGCGCGCTGCAGGGCCTGCACATCGGCGCCATGGAAATTGGGCATGCGCAGATAGAGAGTGCGGTCGCCCAGCTTATACGAAGCGTCTACAAGGGCGCTCCAGCAGGGGATATCGACGGCATGACCGGCAGCAAGGCCGCTGTCGAGCCTGAAGGTGCTGACGGCCTGCTCAGTGGTGGCTCCAAAGTACTTGTCGGTGACTTCGGCGGCATCAATCGTGTAGCCGAGCTGCAGGAGACGAGACTGCACGTCTTCGACGGCTGCTCCTTGCATGCCCGTTGTAATAGGTTCCATGAACGAACCCCTTTCGGCGTACCATTCGTACTATTTGAGCGTCTGTCGGATAGACAACGCAAAGGGATGCATAAACATGCACTCAACAGTGTAGCAAGTTGTGCCTAAATACGCTGCTGACAGGTTTTATAACCCCCGTTAGTTAAGGCGCTCCACAAAGAAATCTGCCATGGAGAGGAACAGCTCGCGTGCGTGCGGATCAAGCTCAACGTTCTCGATGGCCGCTTTGGCCTTAGCGGTCAGGTCGAGCGCGTAAGTGTGGGCGTAATCGATGGAGCCGGTCTCCTGGAAGATCTCCACGGCGCGTGCGAGCTGCGCGGGATCATCGGTGCCCGAGGAAAGAATCGCCTCGACCTCGTCGTGGTGGCGCTCATCAGAGAGGGCGTGTACGGCGACAAGCGTGCGCTTGCCCTCGGTGATGTCGGTGCGGAAGTCCTTGTTGGCGGCTTCCTTAGTGCCGACAAGGTTGAGCAGGTCGTCCTGAATCTGAAAGGCGAGGCCTGTGTGCAGGCCAAAGGCGCGCAGCGCTTCGATTTGCTCATCGCTGCCGCCGCCGATAATGGCTCCGGCGGCAAGCGGCGTGGCTCCGCTGTAAAACGCGGTCTTGTGCGTCGCCATGTCCAGGTAGTTATCAACCGAGATATCAAAGCGCCCGTCGCGGACCCAACCCAGGTCGAGTGCTTGACCCTCGATGGTGCGGACGATCATCTCGGTAAGCTCGTGGAGCACGCGCAGCTTCACGTCGGACTCCAGCGTGGGGTCGTCGAGAACCGTCTTGGTGACCATGGTGAGCGCCAGGTCGCCGCAATTGATGGCAAGGCCCGTGCCCTCGGTAAGGTGCATGCAGGGCTTGCCTCGACGAAGCTGTCCGTTGTCGGCGATGTCGTCGTGGATCAGCGCGCCCGACTGGAAATGCTCAATGGCTGCCGCGGCGCTGCGGGCGCTCTCAAAGCTACCGCCCACTGCGGTTGCGGCGAGCATGCAGATAAGCGGGCGGTGGCGCTTGCCGGCGTTGGCCGTAAAAGCCGAGAGCGGCGCGTACAGGTAGCGCTCGATATCGGCAGAGGTCGCCTGTCCGTCAAAGAACGTGGCCAGATAGTCGTTGATCTGGTCAAAGTGCTGGGCTAAAAAGCTGGTAAACGGACTGGACACGGGTTCTCGCATTCTTTCTGAGGTTGCGTTGATGCAATATGCAGACAACATATTGCCACATTAGGGCGTTTGGCGCGGAAGTTTTGGCGATTTAGGACAACGGGCGTGCGTTTGATGGAGTGTGCCTAAATCAGCCTAAAATGCTCGAGCGCCGCAACGACACCGTCATGATCGACGGTGTCGGTCACGTAATCGGCCTTATCCTTGAGATAGTCCGGTGCGTTGCCCATCGCAATGCCGACATCGACGGCGTTCATCAGCGAGACGTCATTGCTGGCGTCGCCAATGCCGTATACGGTTCCGTGGTGGGGGTCGAGGGCGTCGAGTACAGACTGGATGCCCCCGCGCTTCGTGCATTCGCGGGGCGAGATTTCGGTTACCTCGAGTTCGAGCTCATTAAAGCACAGCAGCGGCTCAAGTGCCTTATCTTGAGCGATGTGGTTGGCGAGCGATGTAGACATCAAGATCTTGTAGACACTGTAATGTTGCAGCTGCGTGACTGCGTCGCCCAGGGTGCGCGCGTATCCGGGAGCATCGGGCGCATCGGCACTCATGCGCACGACGCCGTTGAGGCCCTCAAAGCGGATGACCTCGCCCGATTGCTCAAGGTAGGGGGCAAGACGCTGCAGCATACTGGGCGTCATCGACAGATCGCGAATTGCGTGTCCGTTGATCTCGGCGTAACCGCCCGCAAGACAGACGATGCCGGTCCAAGGCAGCTCAAGAAGTTTGGGGTGGATGCAGCTCAGGGTGCGTCCCGTGCAGATAAAGGCCATGTTGCCGTTGGCGACAAACTCGCGGATTGCCTGCGAAACCGCCTCGTTGGGATAGGGGGAGAGGTCCCGCTCGTCTTCGGGAAGGTCTTGGGCGAGCCTGGGGTCTTGCCAGGCGAGCGTTCCGTCGATATCGAAGAAGCAAATAGAGCCGCGCTTATGGGCTGCGCTGGCGGCAGGGGAGGCCGAGGTGGTGGGCACAAATTCCGGCTCGAGGCCCATGATCTGGTCAAAATGCTCTTTAACGCGGGGAACGGAGATGCCGATGACCACCTGGGCGGTCTTGCCCGTAATGATGAGGCCCTTGGCGCCCACCGCGACAAACGACGCGTTATCTGCAACGATGGAAGGGTCTGCGACCTCGACGCGCAGGCGCGTGGCGCAGTTGGTTGCGCCCACGATATTGCCAACGCCACCTAAAAGCTGAATTACCCGCTCAGCGAGGACGTGATCTTGATCGGATCGACTATCGACCTCGTCATTGGGGGATTGCTCTTTGGCAAAGTCGCTTCCCGTTAAACAATCGATTGCCGCGCGATTGGCAACATGATCCTCGCGGCCCGGTGTCTTAAGGTCATAGACCAAGATGAGTGCTCGAAAACTAACAAAAAAGATGAGGCTAAAGGCAAGGCCGATACCGAGCGCCAAAAGATAGGCACCGGCATGCGTGCGCATGAGCGGAATAAAGTTGAAGGCTGCCATCTCCATGAGGCCGCCCGAGAAGATGCCGACGATGCCAAAGAGATTCATGGTTGTGGCAAGGCAAGACGATAAGACGGCGTAGAGCAAAAAGAGCCCGGGGTGGGTGAACATAAAGAGAAACTCGAGTGGCTCGGTAACGCCGCAAACCACCGAGGCGACGATGGCGGGCAAAAGGATGACCTTAAGGCCGGCGCGGCGCTCTGGTTTTGCGGTGGAGTAGAACGCGGCTGCGATGGCGGGAAGGCCAAAGAGCTTGACCCAGCCGGTGGCGGTAAAACCGGCCCACGGCGCAAGTTCATTAAGGGGGCGCGTGCTATGGGAGAGGATGGGGAGCAAGCTGCTCCACGTGGCGTAGATGCCGTCGTTAATAACCAGGTTGTCGTAGTAGATCGGCATGTAGAGCAGGTGGTGCAGCCCCATGGGCTCGAGCGCTCGCTCCAAAAGCACAAAGATGCCCACGCCAAAGGGGCCGACGCTCGTAAGTGCATGGCGCAGCGTTTCGGTCATTGCGTATACGGAGGGCACGATGGCGGCCGAGATAGCGGCAAGGGCAAACACGGCAAAAAAGCTGATGAGGTAGACCAGCGAGGAGCCCGAGAAGGTGCCGAGCCAATCGGGAACCTTGGCATCGTAGAAGCGGTCATGGATGGCGACGACGGTTGCCGATACCGCCAGCGGGCCGATAATGCCGGTGTCGAGCGTCTTGATGCCGTCGATGATGGTGATGCCGCTAGCGGAGGTCAAAGACGACGGGTACTTAAGTCCAAGATTGTCTCCGCTCAGCTTAATGATCTCGCTCAAAAAGAAGCAGTAGGCAAAATAGGCGACGAGAGCCTCGAGGCAGCAACGAGCCGGTTGTTTTTGGGCAAGACCGATGGGCAGCGCTACGGCAAAAAGGAGCGGGAGGCGTTTAAAGACCGTCCACGAGCCGCGCTGGATGATGGTCCAAAAAGCGTACCAAGGGGTTCCGTATACGGCGAGATCGCCGACGATGTCCGCAGTCGTTGCGAGAGCGGAGACGCCGACCATGAGGCCTGATATAGAAAACAGCATGGCGGGCGCGAACATTGCCCCGCCAAAGCGTTGGATTTTTTGCAGCATGTTCTGCCTTCCGAATATCGAGGCGCGTTGCGCGTGGGGAAACGTTTAAACAATGGATTCATTGTAGAGGACCAGACGAGTGTCGTACCGGCAGTTTTGAGCGAAACCGATTTGGGCATGACAGAAACCGTCAACGGCTAAATCCTGTCGCCTCACCGATATTCGGTTTAAACAACTTTAAGAAATGCTATCGTGCCTAGCCGGAAATGAATAATGTAGAGGTGAAACAATGCCAAAAGCGATATACGAAGGAATCTACCGAGAAATACGCTCGCGCATCATTAATGGGACCTATGCGTTTCAGGAGATGCTGCCAACCGAAGCCGAGCTGACCGCGGAATTTGGCTGCACGCGCAATACCGTCCGCCGCGCTTTGAGCATGCTGGCCGACGGGATGTTTGTGCAGCCCATACACGGCAAGGGCGTGCGCGTTATTTGGCTTAAGGGCGAAACCGACATGTTGGGCGCACTCGAAGAGGTTGAGTCGTTTGGCGAGTTTGCAAAGCGCAACAATGCCGTTGCATCGACGGACGTTAAGTCTTTCGAACATCTGGTTTGCACCGAGCAACTCTCTCGTCACCTGGGCTTTAAGGTGGGCGAGGAGTTGATTCGCGTAGTGCGTGTCCGAAGCCTCAACGGCAACGCGCGCCAAGTGGACCATGGCTATTTTTTGGCGTCGATCGCCAAGGGCCTGACTCCCGAGATCGCGGCAGATTCTATTTACGGCTATCTGGAGCACAAGCGCGGTGTCAAAGTGATGGCGAGCCGTCGTACGGTGAGTGTCGAGCTCGCCAACGATGAGGACTGCAGCTATCTTGACCTCGGCAAATACAACTGCGTTGCCGTCATGGAGAGTCAGTCGTACACCTCGGATGGCATCTTGTTTGAGGTGACGCACACTCGCACACACCCCGAGATCTTCCATTACCGCGTCAATTCCAAGCGATAGCCGGCTAGCTCGCAGCCTGACGAGACTCATGGCCTCAAAGAGAAAACGCCCGGTCAAACCGACGGTACATCGGCTTGACCGGGCGTTTTCTCTGCATTAGATAACAAATAATTGTTTATACAAAACTTGTCAAGTATCAAGTTGAAATTACCGTTCACCGAAGTTTTTCTACCGCTCTAGTAATACTTGTTCAAACAACTAGCCAAATAGCGTATCGTTCAAATCAGCAAAAGGGGCAAAGTCCCCGAGCCAATCTCCGAAGGCGGCGGCAAAGGGTGCCGCCACGGTGTGAAAGGGTGGATTGTAATGAAGAACGAAATGAGCAGAAGGCAGTTCCTGGGCTTTGCTGGTTCCGCGGCTGCAGTTCTTGGTCTGGGCCTCGTGGGTTGCGGTGGTTCTGCCGGCTCCGGCTCCTCTGCTTCTGGTGACGCTGCCGAGGTCTACTTCCTCCAATTCAAGCCCGAGGTCGACAAGGAGTGGAAGGAGATCGCCAAGGCCTATAAGAAGGAGAAGGGCGTCGAGGTCAAGATCGTGACCGCCGCTTCCAACACCTACGAGGAGAAGCTTAAGTCCGAGATGTCCAAGAGCTCCGCTCCGACCCTGTTCCAGGTCAACGGCCCCACCGGTCTTAAGAACTGGAAGGATTACTGCGCCGACCTGTCCGATACCAAGCTCCGCGGTGAGCTCATTGACGACTCCCTGGCTCTGCAGTCCGACGGCAAGGATGTGTGCATCGACTGGGTCCAGGAGAGCTTCGGCATCATCTACAACAAGCAGCTGCTCGAGAAGGCTGGCTACAAGGCCGAGGACATCAACTCCTTCGACAAGCTGAAGGCTTGTGCCGATGACATCCAGGCCCGCAAGGACGAGCTTGGTGTCGAGGGTGCCTTCACTTCCGCCGGCATGGACGACTCCTCCAGCTGGCGCTACACCACCCACCTTGCCAACATGCCGCTCTACTACGAGTTTGAGAAGGAGCACAACCAGGAGGACGACGAGATCAAGGGTGAGTTCCTCGACAACTACAAGCAGATCTTCGACCTGTACATCACCGACTCCACCTGCGATCCTTCGCAGCTTGCTTCCAAGACCGGCGACGACGCCACCAACGAGTTCGCAACCGGCAAGGCCGTCTTCTACCAGAACGGCTCTTGGGCCTACTCTGACCTCGTCAAGGCCGGCATGACCGACGATCAGATTGGCATGATGCCGATCTACATCGGTGTTGACGGCGAGGAGAACCAGGGCCTGTGCTCCGGCGGCGAGAACTACTGGTGCGTCAGTTCCCAGGCTTCCGAGGATGCCCAGAAGGCCACCGAGGACTTCATGTATTGGTGCGTCACCGCTGACACCCCGACCAGCATCATCGCCGACAAGATGGGTCTGACCGCTCCGTTCAAGAGCGCCAAGGAGACCACCAACGTCTTCTCGCAGCAGGCCGTTGCCATGGCCAAGGACGGCAAGAAGACCGTCGCTTGGGACTTCGTCTACATTCCCTCCGAGGAGTGGAAGAAGAACCTCAAGCAGGCTCTGATTGCCTACGCTGCCGATAACAGCAAGTGGGACGGCGTCAAGAACGCCTTCGTCGATGGCTGGAAGACCGAGAAGGCCGCTTCCGAGTAAGCAGTTGCTGCCCAAGCTATCTGATTAGCGACAGGGGGCGGGCAGACGTAGGTTTGCCCGCCCCCTGCATATTGAAAGGACCCTTTTATGGGCAAAGCACTCAAGCGCTGGTGGCCGCTCTTTATGCTGCCCACGTGCCTGGCGTTTATGATCGGGTTCGTGATTCCCTTTATCCAGGGCTTCTATCTCTCGTTCTGCCAGTTTATTACCATTAACAACGCGCACTTTGTCGGTATCGAGAACTACGTGCGCGCATTGTCCGATTCGCAGTTTGCCACGTCGTTCTTCTTTACGGTGGCGTTTGCCTTCCTGTCGACGGTGCTCATCAACGTGATTGCCCTCGCCATCGCGCAGGCGCTCACCCGCAAGGCGCTCAAGGGCACTAACATCTTCCGTACGATCTTCTTTATGCCGAACCTGATCGGCGGCATCGTGCTGGGCTACATCTGGCAGATCTTGATCAACTGCCTGCTCTCCAACATCGGCGCCCAGCTCATCGCCCTTAACTCTGCTGCTGGCTTCTGGGGCCTTATCATCCTGACCCTGTGGCAGCAGGTCGGCTACATGATGATCATCTACATCGCTGGTCTGCAGTCCATTCCGTCCGACTACATCGAGGCCGCCAAGGTCGACGGTGCCACGGCATGGCAGACGTTTTGGAAGGTTAAGGTCCCTAACCTGATGCCGACCATCACCATCTGCCTGTTCCTGTCCATCACCAACGGCTTTAAGCTGTTCGACCAGAACCTCGCCCTTACCGGCGGCGCCCCCGCGCACTCCACCGAGATGCTCGCCCTGAACATCTACAACACGTTCTATTCGCGTGCCGGTATTGCATGGCAGGGCATCGGTCAGGCCAAGGCGGTTATCTTCTGCATCCTGGTTGTTGCTATTTCCATGATCCAGCTTAAGGCCACGAGGTCCAAGGAGGTGCAGCAGTAATGAAACGCGATAAGGTTATCAACCGCGCGCTCTCGATTTTCTTTACGATCCTGTCGCTCGCGTGGATCTACCCCGTGTTTATGATCGCGCTTAATTCCTTTAAGAAAGCGACCGCAATCAGCACCACCACGGCGTTCGATCTGCTCACGCCCGAGACGTTCAACGGCCTTGCAAACTACGTGCACGCCCTTAACGAGCAGGGCTTTGCCTCGGCGTTTATGTACTCGCTCATTATCACGGTCACGTCGGTCGTGCTGATTTTGGTGTGCTGCTCCATGTGCGCTTGGTACGTGGTGCGCGTCAACAACAAGATCTCGAACTTCTTCTATTACCTGTTCGTGTTCTCGATGGTCGTGCCGTTCCAGATGCTCATGTTCACGCTGTCCAATTTGGCGGACCGCATCGGCTTCAACACGCCGTTCAACATCTGCTTTATCTACCTTGGCTTTGGCGCGGGCCTGGCGGTCTTTATGTTCGCCGGCTTTGTAAAGAACATCCCGCTCGAGATCGAGGAGGCGGCCATGATCGACGGCTGCAACCCGGTCCAGGTGTTCTTTAAGATCGTCCTTCCCATCATGAAGCCCACCTATCTTTCGGTCGGCATCCTCGAGACCATGTGGGTCTGGAACGACTATCTGCTGCCCTACCTTACGCTCGACTCCACCAAGTACAAGACCATTCCTATCTTGATCCAGTACTTCCGCGGTGGCTACGGCCACGTCGAGCTCGGACCCATGATGGCCTGCATCATGATGGTTGTTATCCCCATCGTCGTCATGTACATCCTCTGCCAGAAGTACATCATCGACGGCGTGGTGGCAGGTGCCGTCAAGGGCTGATGCCGTAACTGTTTTGCAAGTTTCTGCGGCGCCCCTCAGCGCGGCGCCGCACATCGAAAGGTAAAGACATGGCCGAGATCGTTCTCAAGCATGTTCAGAAGGTGTATCCCAACACCGAGTCCAAAAAGAAGGGCTTCTTTGGCAAAAAGAAGAAGACCGAGGAGAAGAAGCATAACCTTAAGGTTACCGAGGATGGCGTGCTCGCTGTAGAGGACTTCAACCTCACCGTTCACGATCAGGAGTTCGTCGTCCTCGTTGGCCCCTCTGGCTGCGGTAAGTCCACGACGATGCGCATGGTCGCCGGCCTGGAGGACATCACCTCGGGCGATGTGCTCATCGACGGCAAGCGCGTCAACGACGTGGCGCCCAAGGACCGCGACATCGCCATGGTGTTCCAGAGCTATGCTCTGTACCCCAATATGACGGTGTACGAGAACATGGCGTTTACGCTCGAGCTCAAGAAGGTCCCCAAGGACGAGATCGACCGCAAAGTTCGCTCTGCTGCCGAGATTCTGGGCATTACCGAGTACCTCGACCGTAAGCCCAAGGCGCTTTCGGGCGGCCAGCGCCAGCGTGTCGCTATCGGCCGCGCCATCGTGCGTGACCCCAAGGTCTTCCTGATGGACGAGCCACTGTCCAACCTGGACGCCAAGCTTCGTAACCAGATGCGTGCCGAGCTCATTAAGCTGCGCCACGAGATCAAGGGCACGTTCATTTATGTTACTCACGACCAGACCGAGGCTATGACCCTCGGTGACCGTATCGTGGTCATGAAGGACGGCGTCGTCCAGCAGATCGCCACCCCGCAGGAGGTCTTCAACCATCCCGCGAACATCTTCGTCGCCGGCTTTATCGGCGTGCCGCAGATGAACTTCTTCGATGCCCAGCTGGTGCGCTCGGGCAACGGCTTTACCGTCAAGACCGAGGATATGAACGTGGCGCTCGCCCCCGAGACTTGCGCTCAGCTTGCCCTCAACTGGGACGGCGGCGACGTGAAGGAGATTACGGCCGGCGTGCGTCCCGAGCAGATCCTGCTTGCCGACAAGGACGAGGAGGGTGCGCTCCAGGGCACCGTCGAGGTGACCGAGCTCATGGGCTCGACCGAGCATGTCCACGTGACCGCTCCCGACGGCCAGTTTGTTCTGATTATCCCCGTCGTCGACCTCGAGGCCAAGGGCGCGCTCAAGGCTGGCGACACCATCTGGTTCAAGTTCGAGAAGAACGCGACCCATCTCTTCGATAAGGTATCTGGCAAGAACCTTATCTAGGCCCGGTGCATCCAGGCCCTCCCTTTGGGCGACTGCGGTATTGCCATCCTTTTGCCGCGGTCACATATAAGGCTCCCCTCCCGTCCACTGGGCGAGAGGGGAGCCTTTCTTTGTGTTGGGGTTGTCTGGCCGGTCGTTTGTCTCGATCTGTAACGGGTAGGGCCGATTTCGGACGTTAGATGTTACAGATCGAGACGGTTCCGCTGAGCTAACCATTTCATCTAAATCTGTAACACCAAAGGTGAATTTCAGCTGCTAGATGTTACAGATTGAGATAAACCCAAGGGAAGGGGCCAGTATGTCTCAATCTGTAACAGCTGGGACCGTTTTTACCGAGTAGTTGTTACAGATCGAGATTGTTTGGCCGAGTCGGGTCACAGGGTAACGTGCGGGCACAAAAAACGGAGCCGTGTTGCCACGACTCCGTTTCTCAAGAGGATGGGTAAGGGAAGCGAAATTAGTTCAGGTGCCAGATCTCGTCGTTGTACTGGGAGATGGTGCGGTCGGACGAGAAGGTGCCGGCGTTGGCGATATTGATGAGCGTCTTGCGCATCCAGGCGTCGTGGTCCTCGTAGTCGGCCAACACGCGCTCCTTGGTCTGGATGTACTCCTCGATGTCGAGCAGGGCCATAAACCAGTCCTTGCCCTTAATGTCATCGTGCAGGCGCTGCAGGCGCTCGACGTTGCCGGTCGCCATAAAGGCCGGGTTGGTGATGAAGTCCACCAGCAGTTTAATGCCGGGCTTGCGGTAGAGCACACCGGCGTCATAGGTGCCGTCGGCATAGAGCTGCTCGACCTGTTTGGACGAGGCACCAAAGGTATAGATATTCTCGTCGCCCACGAGCTCGGCAATCTCCACGTTGGCGCCGTCGAGCGTGCACAGGGTTAGGGCGCCGTTGAGCATGAACTTCATGTTGGAGGTGCCGCTCGCCTCCTTGGAGGCCAGGCTGATCTGCTCGGAGATATCAGCGGCGGGGATCACGCGCTCGGCGGCGGTGACGTTGTAGTTCTCGATCATGACGACCTGCAGGTAGGGAGCCACGTCGGGGTCGTTTGCAATCCACTGCGACAGCGTCAAGATCAGATGGATGATGTCCTGCGCGATAGTGTAGGCAGGCGCCGCCTTGCCGCCAAAGATGATGGTGACGGGGTGCTTAGGTCTGTTGCCGTTCTTGATATCGAGGTACTTCCAGATGATGTAGAGCGCGAGCATCTGCTGACGCTTGTACTCGTGGATGCGCTTGACCTGGACGTCGATGATGGCGTTGGAGGGAATGGTCACGCCCTGCTCGAGCGCCATGAACTGGCGCATGATGGCCTTGGCTTCGACCTTGGTGGCGGCCAGGCGCTCAAGAACGTCCTTGTCGTCGGCGAACTTGGCGAGTTTGCTCAGATCGCCGGTGCTGCGCCAGTCGGTGCCGATCACATCGTCGAGCAGGCTGGCGAGCGCGGGGTTGGCCCCATGGATCCAGCGGCGGAAGGTGATGCCGTTGGTCTTATTGGAGAACTTCTCGGGGTAGATCTCGTAGAACGGATGAAGCTCGGTGTCCTCCAGGATTTTGGTGTGGAGTGCGGCGACGCCGTTGATGGAGAAGCCAAAGTGGATGTCCATGTGGGCCATGTGGACGGTGTCGTATTCGTCGATGATGGCAACGCGGGGGTCGTCGTGCTCGGCCTTTGCGATCTCATCGAGCTTGACGATAATGTCGGCGATGGCAGGGGAGACCTTCTTCAGGCTGGTGAGCGGCCACTTCTCGAGCGCCTCGGCAAGAATCGTGTGATTAGTGTAGGCGACCATGGAGCGTACGATGGTCACGGCCTCGTCAAACTCGATGCCGTGCTCGGTGGTGAGCAAGCGAATGAGCTCGGGGATGACCATGGTGGGGTGCGTGTCGTTAATTTGAACCACGGCGTAGTCGGCCAGATCGTGCAGGTTGCTGCCGCGCTCGATGGCCTCGTCGATCAGGAGCTGGGCGGCGTTGCTCACCATGAAGTACTCCTGATAGATGCGAAGTAGGCGGCCCTGCTCGTCGGAATCGTCGGGGTAGAGGAACAAGGTGAGGTTCTTGGCGATCTCGGTCTTGTCGAAGTCGATGGAGCTGCCGGGGACCAGGCCGTCGTCGACGCTCGCCAGGTCGAACAGGCGCAGGCGGTTCTTGGTGGGCTGGCCGTAACCGGGCACATCGATGTTGACGAGCTTGGAAGTAACGGCAAAATCGCCGAACTCGACGGTGTAGGAGCGGTCATCGTCGACTAGGATGTCCTGCTCACCGAGCCACTCGTCGGGGACGGCCTTCTGCTGGTTGTCGACAAAGCGCTGACGGAACAGACCGTAGTGATAGTTGAGGCCCACGCCATCGCCGGTCAAGCCCAGCGTGGCGATGGAATCCAGGAAGCACGCGGCCAGGCGGCCCAGGCCGCCGTTGCCGAGCGACGGCTCGACCTCGAACTCCTCGATCTTGTTGAGGTCGTGGCCTGCGGCGGTGAGCTGGTCCTTAACCTCGTCGTAGATGCCAAGGTCGATCATATTGTTGATGAGCAGCTTGCCGATCAAAAATTCGGCGGAAATGTAATAGAGCTTTTTCTTGTCGTTGTTGAGCGGGCAGGCGGCGGAGCGCTCCTGCACGAGTTTGACCAGCAGCTTGTAAATGCGACGGTCGTCGAGCTGCTCGAGCGAGGTGCCAAAAGACTGCTCGGCGAGTTCCATGAGGTTAATTTGTGGCATGTTTTCTCCTGTGATGGGTTGTTTCATGTCTGCAATTCATAAGAAGCCCGCGCGAGGGGATTGGGGTGGCCTCGCGCGGGAAAAGCAAGCGCGTCCGCACGGTGGGGAGGGGTCGGGCGCGGTAGCTCCTATTGAGGAAGCTCGATTTCGGCTTCCGACGGGATGCGGAAGTAGGTCTCGGTCCAGTCAGTGAGTTTGTGCTCGAGCTCGCGGGTGATGGCGCCGTCGAGCATGCGCCAGGTCCAGTTGCCGCCCAGCGTGGCAGGGGTGTTGATGCGCGCCTCGTTGCCCAAGTTGAGCAGGTCTTGCATGGTGTAGATGCACGTGTCACTCACGCTGGCGGCGATGGTGCGATTGAGTGCATCTGCCATGGGTTCGCCGGCCTGCTGATGGGTGTACAGGGCTGCCTGCTCGCGCTGACGCGGGGTGGCCGTTCCCTCAAACCAACCGCGCGCCGTCTCGTTGTCGTGGGTGCCCACATAGGCGACGGTGTTGGCGATGTAGTTATGCGGCAGGTAGTACGAGTTGGTACCCTCAAAGGCAAACTGCAGGATCTTCATGCCGGGGAAGCCCGAGTTGTCGCGCATGTCGATGACGCCGGGGGTGAGGAAGCCCAGGTCCTCGGCGATGATGGGCAGTGTGCCGAGCTTTTCCTCGAGCGTCTTGAAGAACTTAAGGCCGGGACCCTGCGTCCACGAACCGTAGGACGAATCGGGCGAGGAGAACGGCACCTCCCAATAGGCTTCGAAGCCGCGGAAGTGATCCAGGCGGATGACGTCGTACATGTCGAGGGCGGCGCGAATGCGGCCCTCCCACCAGGAGAAGCCGTCGGACTCCATGGCGCCCCAGTCGTAGATGGGGTTGCCCCAGTACTGACCGGTGGCCGAGAACTGGTCGGGCGGCGTGCCGGCGACGCTCACGGGATTGCCGGCGGCGTCGATCTTAAAGATCTCAGGCGTCGCCCACATCTCGACGGAGTCACGCGAGACATAGATGGGCAGGTCGCCGATGATGAGAATGTCGCGCTCGTTGGCATAGGCCTTGAGGCGGCTCCATTGACGGTCGAAGAAATACTGCGTCATCTGGTGGTAGAGCATGCGCGCGGGATGGGCGGCGCAGACCTTGGCAGATGCTTCGCCGCGGGTGCGCAGTTCTGCGGGCCACTCCCAAAAGGCCTTGAGTCCGCACTCCTCTTTGACGGTCATGAACTCGCAGTAGGGGATGAGCCAGTCCTCGTTGGCTTGGATAAAGTCATCAAAATCGGCCGGCTTGTCGGCAGCAAAGCGCTCAGCGGCTCGGTCGAGAATCTGACGGCGGCCGCCAAAGATAGCACCGTAGTCGACATTGCTGGGATCGGAGCCCAGGTACACGCCGTCGATATCGTGCTGCTCCAGATAGCCGGCCTCGATAAGCTCGGCAAAGTCGATAAAGTTGGGGTTGCCTGCGCGGGCCGAGAACGACTGATAGGGCGAATCGCCATAGCTCGTCGTCGTAAGGGGCAGAATCTGCCAGTAATGTTGTTTGCACGAGACGAGAAAATCGACGAAGTCGTAGGCATTCCAGCCAAAGCCGCCGATTCCGTATGGTCCGGGCAGAGATGAGACGGGCATGAGGACGCCGCTTGCACGCTCCATGAATGCGCTCACCAACCTTCTTGTTGTGGGGTCGGCCTGCCGATGGGTGTGCAGTCCGCCTCCGATGTTCTGATTCGATACGCTTATTGTAAAACATGTTGTTTAAACATGTACAGGCAAGATAAAAAAGTTGGTCGATTTTCGGCGAATGGTTACATGCCATGAAAAAGCCCCGACCTCACAACGTGAGATCGGGGCAAGAGCGGTATGTAGGTTTTTGCTACTCGGCGTCGGCGAAGCCGTTGGGGTTGTGGCTCTGCCAGTTCCAGCTATCGCGGCACATGTCCGCGATATCGTACTGGGCCTTCCAGCCCATCATGCGCTCGGCCTTGGAGGCATCGCACCAGTTGGCGGCGATATCGCCGGCACGGCGCTCGCGAATCACGTAGGGCAGCTCCTTGCCGCACGCCTTGGAGAAGGCAGCGACGACCTCGAGTACCGAGGTGCCGGTGCCGGTGCCCAGGTTAAAGATCTCGACGCCGGTCTTGCCGTTCATCCAGTTAAGGGCGGCAACGTGACCAGATGCCAGGTCGCACACGTGGATGTAGTCGCGAACACCGGTGCCGTCGGGGGTGGGGTAGTCGTTGCCAAAGACCTGAACGGCCTCGAGCTTGCCCACGGCGACCTGGGCGACATAAGGCACCAGGTTGTTGGGGATACCCTTGGGATCCTCGCCGATCAGGCCCGACGGATGGGCGCCGATGGGATTGAAGTAACGGAGCAACACGACGTCCCACTCGGGGTCGGCGGTGTGGACGTCCATGAGGATCTGCTCAATCATCCACTTGGTCCAACCATAGGGGTTGGTCGCGGGCTTCTTGGGGTCCTCTTCGGTGACGGGCGGATTGTCCGGATCGCCGTAGACGGTCGAAGAACTCGAGAAGATGATGGACTTGCAACCGTGGTTGCGCATGACATCGATGAGCACCAGGGTGTTCTCGATATTGTTGTGGTAGTACTCGACGGGCTTGCTCACCGACTCGCCAACGGCCTTAAAGCCGGCGAAGTGGATGACGCGGTCGATCTGGTGGGTATCGAAGATCTTGTTCATCGCATCGCGGTCGAGCACGTTGGCCTCGTAGAAGGTGAGGTTCTTGGCGGCCTCGTCGCCCACGATGGTCTTGACGCGGTCGATGGCAACGGCGCTGGAGTTGGAGAGGTCATCGACGACGACAACCTGGTAGCCACCCTCGAGCAGCTGAACGACGGTGTGCGAGCCGATAAAGCCGGCGCCGCCGGTAACGAGGACGCAGGTGTCTTTGGGGTCGAGTGCTTTGGACATGTAGTCTCCTATCGAATCAGGAACACTTCTTGAGGGGAGTATAGCGCAGCTGGGCGCGCCTAAAACACGCGGGTCAGGAAAACCAGAGGAATGATGTTAACGTACTCATAGGGTGTTATTTGCATAATTCTTACCTTTAGTGTGGGACGTATTTGCGAGCCGCTGACCATGCTTTTCCAGCCGTTCGTGGAAATAGTTGGGACAAGCGCGATGTGCGTTAATATGTTTGAGTTGAGCGACATATAAATAAGCATGTAACGGAGTACATATGTCACCGAACAACGATTCCATCTTTACGCAGGAGCTTTCGCGCCGCACTGCCCTTAAGGCTCTTTTCGGCGCCGCTTCCGCGGCTTTTCTTTTTGGCCTGCCCGCCCGCGCCCATGCGGCTGAGGCCAGCCAAGAAACCACCGACAAACTGAATGCCGCCCAGGCCCAGCTCGACGAGGTCCAGGCTCAGCTCGACAGCATTGCCAATGAGTACGCGGCGCTCGCCAACAAGAATGCCCAGACCCTCAACGATATCGAAGGCGTACAGGGTCAGATCGACGACACTCAGGAGCAGATCGACACCAAGAAATCGGAGCTCAAGAAGAAGCGTAACGACCTTTCCGATCGCGTGGCGGCAAGCTACAAGTCGGGCGGTACCAATATCCTGTCGTTGCTGCTCGCTTCTGGCTCGTTTGAGGAGCTCGTCGCCAACGCGCATTACGTCGAGAAGATCAACAAGAGCGACCGTGACGCCATCGAGGACATCCAGACCATCCAGAAAGAGCTCGATACACAGAAGTCCGAGCTCGAGTCGCAAAAAGCCGACTTGGAGAAGCTCAAGGACCAGCAGACTGCTCAGATGCAGGACATGCAGGCCAAGCAGCAGGAGGTCCAGACGGTTCTGAACGGCCTCTCCGACGATGTCAAGGAGCTCATGGCCCAGCGCGATTCCGAGATTCTTGCTGCCGCTCAGGCCGAGGAGGCTGCCAAGAAGGCTGCCGCTGCCGCGGCTGCCGCAAACAAGAACAATTCCTACTCGGGGGGTTCAAGCTCGGGTGGCGGATTGTATGCGCCCGGAACTCCGCAGCAGAATGCCGGCTCGGGCAAGCAACAGGCCGTCGTCAACGCGTGCTACTCCACGCCTTCGCCGGGTCAGAATTGGTGCGCGGCGTGGGTTACCAACGTGTTCCGTAACGCCGGCGTGGGCTACTTTGGCGGCAATGCGTGCGACATGTTTAACGCCTGGTGCTACAGCTCCAATCGTTCGGCGCTGCAGGTGGGCATGATCGTGGCCGACTCGTCGCACAGCGGCACCGGTACGCCGGGTCTGCTGTACGGACACGTGGGCATCTATGTTGGCGGCGGCATCGTTATGAGCAACGAGGGCGCCATCACGTCGAGGTCGCTTGACTCGTTCATTGGGTTCTACGGCACTGGCTCTGGCGTGCGCTGGGGCTGGCTTGGCGGTATTGCGCTGTCGTAACGATAAGTTGGGCCGGGACAGTCCGAGAGGTATAAGGTTGCCTGCTCGGACAGTCCTGCTCGCACGGAGAGCACATTAAGTGCTCTCCGGCTCGTGCGGAACTCGCGATCAACCTTATACCTCTCGGACTGTCCCGGCCCTCTCGGGTCCTGAGCGCGACACACCGGACTGGTTGTCTGAATAAAAGAAAGTGAAGGCCCCTTTCGGGGCCTTCTTTTTTATAGGAATTCTCCGACTCGGTGGACTTCGGGTTCGAGGTCTACGTCGAACTGCTGCTTTACCTCGGATTGGATGTGGCGGATGAGTTCGTCGACGTCGGCGGCGGTGGCGTGGTTGGCGTTGACGATGAAGCCGCAGTGTTTTTCGCTCACCTGCGCGCCGCCGACAGCATGGCCGCGCAGACCGGCATCCATGATGAGCTTGCCGGCAAAGTAGCCCTCGGGACGTTTGAAAGTGGAGCCGGCGCTCGGCATGTCGAGCGGCTGCTTGTCCTCGCGGCGCTGGCGGTAGTCGTCCATGTCGGCCTTGATCATCGCGGCGTTGCCCGGGGCGAGGTGAAAGGTGGCAGAGAGCACGATAAAGCCGTCGTCGGCGATGCGGCTCTTGCGATAGCCCAGGTTAAGCTCGTCGACATCGAACTCAATGATATTGCCGCTGCCGCGGGTGCCGTCGTCGAGCGCGCGGGCGGGCTTATAGACGCGCACGGACTCCAAAACATCGGCCATGCAGGCGCCGTAGGCACCGGCGTTCATATAGCAGGCGCCGCCGACCGAGCCGGGGATGCCCGAGAGGGGCTCCATGCCGGTGAGGCAGGCTTCGGCGGCAGCCGCGGCGACATCGGAAAGCAAGGCGCCGGCTGCTGCCGTAACATGCGTGCCGTCGACGGTGATGTTAGAGAGGCCTTCGCCCAGTGCCACGACGACACCGCGGATACCCTTGTCACCGACGAGCAGGTCGGAACCGTTGCCCACAATGGTGAGCGGCAGATCGCAGCGGTAGCAGGTGTCAAGCGTGGCGACGAGTCCCTGCTCGGTATCGGGCGTGACAAAGACGTCGGCCGGGCCGCCGATCTTAAACGTGGTGTGCTCGCGCATGGGCTCGCTCATGAGCACGTTGTCCTCGCCGGCAACACCGGCGAGCGCGCAGAGCAGGTCCTCGTTAAAAAAGTCATTTTCGTGCATACGAATATCCGCCTTATGGTGGTCGTTTTCATTAATCGAATGCAATATACCCCACCCGGATGGATTTGGTGCAAAGTAACCTGACCCCAATGCATCACATGGCGCAAAGGGGTTAGGTTGCTTTGCGCCAATCGCGGCGATAAAACAGCCGTCTACCGGATTGGTAAAGTGTTTATCATCAAGGTAGAGGGACGGTCGCTATACTTTCAAGAGATTGCGCGAATACTCGGAAGGAGCGAGATGGGCAACAAAGTTACTCTCAAGCAGATTGCCCAGGAGGTGGGGCTTTCCCCCTCGTCGGTCTCGCTTGTCCTTAACAACCGGCCCTGTCGAATCTCGGAAGAAAACCGCAAGCTCATCAAAGAGGTCGCGGCGCGCAACCATTATGTTCCTAACCAGATCGCGCGTAGCCTGGTCATGCGCGAGTCGCGCACACTGGGCCTTATCGTCCCTAACATCGAGAGCCGCTTTTTTGCTTCGCTCGCCGGCAGCTTGGAAAAGCGCTGCCGCGAGGACGGATATGCGCTCTTTATTACCAGCTCGGGTGGAAGTGCCGAGGACGATCTGGAGCTCCTGCGCCAGCTGGTGACGCGCGGCGTCGATGGCGTCTTTTTGGTGGTAGGCGACGAGTTCTCTGACGACCGCGCCCTGCGCGAAGAGGTCAGCCATCTACCCATCCCGGCGGTAATGGTCGACCGTGCCATTGAGGGGCTCGAGTGCGACAAGGTGATGTTCGACCACGAGATGGGTGGCTACATGGCCACCCGCTATCTGATCGAGCAGGGCCACCGTCGCATTGCCTGCTTGGTTAATGCGCGCCGTTCCAATACGGGTCGTAAGCGTCTTGCCGGCTACGAGCGTGCGCTGCGCGAGGTGGGGCTGCCCATCGATGCGCGTTTGGAGTTTGAGAGCGAGTACTACATTCCGAGTGCCTACGAGGCCTCGGAGGCGGTGCTCGCAACTGACGCCACCGCCGTGTTCGCAAGCTCGGATAACATTGCCCTCGGTCTGCTCAAGCGCTTGCACGAGATGGGGAAGAGCATCCCAGGCGATATCTCGGTCGTAAGCTATGACAACTCGGCGGCCGACGTTCTCTTTGAGCCGGCGCTGACCGCGATCGAGCAGGATCCTGGTGTCCTTGCGGAGCATGCTTTTGGCTGCATGTCCAAGCGTCTTGCCGGTAGGGGCGGTAGACGTGCCGAAGAGGTCGTTCTGGAGCCGGCGCTTATCGTTAAGGACAGCGTGCTCGAGCTTACCGAATGTAGCTAAGCGTACTTGCTTGTTTGCATAGATTGCATGCGGAGTGTCCGCTATTTGCCGGCAGGCACCCCGGCCCTCGTCCGTGAACTCTTCCGCTGGGCGAGCCATAGACGCCGCGCACCGATAGGGTAAGGCGGCGGCTTGAAATTGGTGCTATATTCAGCTTGAGTTGTTTAATACTAGTACGGGAGGCTGATATGGGGCTGTTCAAGAAGAAAAACCCGCAGGATGCCTTTGATCCCGATGTGTTTACCATCACGGATACGATTTTGGACCCGCCGCGGTTTACGTTTTTGCCGGCTATCTACCAGGATGCCACGCATCGCAAGTGGGCCGTACATCAGCGCGGCGGCGAGCCGAAGATTTTTGACTATGCGGACGTGTTGCAGTGCGAAGTGGCCGAGGCGGGCGATCCGGAGGCCGAAGAAGCGGTCTCTAAACAGGAATTTGCCCAGCGTATCCTGGCAAATCCTGCCAAGGCGGCGAAAATAAACGCTGCCAAGCGTAATATGTGTCTTGGTATGGGCGTTGTTGTGGCGGTTCAGACGGGAAAAGACGAGGTTTCCAAATTAGAGATTCCCGTTATGACCGACGAAGTCAAACGCGATTCAAGTCTATATAAGTCGTATCGGAATGTCGCCGAGAAGATCAAGGCCGAATTTGATGCCATGGGAGGGCTGGCCTAATTTTGGCGGCATACGTTTCTGAATGAGGAGTCTGTGCAATGGCAGGCGAATCTTATGCAATTCCCCCCAAAGATCGTGCTGTTGAGGGAATTCTTTGGTATATCCAGCACCATCAGCTTGCCGGCGGCGATCGCCTGCCGGCCGAGCGCGTGCTGTGCGAAGAGATTGGCGTTTCGCGTACGGCGTTGCGTGCCGGTATCACGCGGCTCATCTCGTGTGGAACGCTCGAGAGCCGTCGCGGATCGGGTACGTATGTGTGTCCTCCCAAGCCGTTGAACATCTTCCAGGAAACGTATAACTTTTCCGATGCTGTACGGACTGCCGGCCTGCACCCCTCTTCTCGTCTGGTTTCCACCGGGACCATCGAGGCGGATGAGGCGCTTGCCGACAAGCTTGGGGTGGCTGTAGGCGCTCCCTTGCTCCGCATGCAGCGCGTTCGACTTATTGAGGGCGAGCCGGCGTCAATCGAGACCGCTCACGTTAACCTGTCCCTGTGCCCATCGCTTCCCGAACACGATTTTGAGTGTGAGAGCCTTTACGATGTCTTGCTCAAAGAAGGTGGCGTGCGTGTTGAGCATGGACGTGAGCATATCTCCATCTCGCGTTTGGACGTCGAAGAGGCCGAGCTGCTCCAGCAAGAAGAGGGAACGCCGGTGTTCTATGAGAGCTCGATCGAATTTGATAAGGACATGCGTTTTGTGGAGCATTGCAAATCGGTGATTTTGCCCACAAAGTTCCGCTTTGCCGATAACGGCGAAGAGAACGGCATGAGGAGCGTGGCAGGTGAACAATGGCTGAAACAGTAGATGCCACCCCGGTTTATATGCGCATTCGACGCCGCATCGAGGAACGTATCGAGCGCGGTATATATCCCACGGGTTCCATGATTCCGTCCGAAAAAGACCTCGCCGAGGAATTTGGTACGACACGCTTGACCATCCGAAGCGCTGTCGATGAGCTGGTTCGGCGCGGGCAGATTCGCCGTGTTCGGGGAAAAGGTGCCTTTGTGGCGCAGAAAGTACCTGCTTTTTTTGAACGCACGGTCGGTTTCCGTGAATCGGTCCGTGCTTCGGGCGGCGAGCCGTCCGTCCGTATTCTCGCGCGTTCCAAGCGTTATGCGGGGCCATATTACGCCGACCTGTTTGGCATCGCCGAGGACGACCTGCTCTATTCCGTTCGACGCCTGAACTGCATAAACGGTAGCCCCGTATCGATTGAGACGGCGCTGATTCCCTGCCTGCTGTTCCCAACCATCGAAGATATTGACGTGTCGGTCTTCAGTTTGTACGAGACCTATGAGATGCTGGGCCGAAAGCCAGCCATGGCACAGGAAAAGCTCGATATCGAAGCGCTGGGCGCACGAGATGCCGGCCTCCTTGGACTGGAACAGGGCGATCTTGTTTTGCTTTTGGAATGCGTGAGCTATGACGCGAGCGGTCAGGCTATCGAGTATGTAAAGTCCTTCAATCGTGGCGATACGGGCGGCTACACCTATACGTACTAGCTGGTATTTTGTGAATAACGGCTGGGAAACTAACCAGTTTTGATCGTTGGGTCAGCTGTATATACAACCTTTAAGGGCTCAAAATCGACCGTTCGCCGATGGGGATAAATAAATCGACAAAGAGGCATCAAAAAGCCGTAACCTGTAACTGTGATTGGTATCAAATACTAATGATTTGTTACGAGGTGAGACGATGAAGATGCTCGATTACGTTCAGCTTGCCCATGTGCGTATGGGGGAGAACCTCGAGCGTTCGTCTGAGCTGGTAGCGCAGCTCGTTGATATTTTCCAGTCCGGTTCTTTTGACGCGCTGCGCATCGTTGCTTCGGGTTCGTCGCGCCATGCCGCCGATTGCGCCCGCGATTACCTGCAAGATGCCCTGCAAATGCAGGTGTCCGTTGTGACGCCCGAGGCCTTCGTCGATTTTGAACACACCTATCCGCAGCATGCGCTCAACATCGCCGTCTCGCAGAGTGGCTATTCGACCAATACGATTGCGGCGCTCGATTACATGCGCGCACACGATATGGCTGCAGTTGCGCTCACGGCAAACGTCGAGGCGCCCATCAAGGAGCACACTGACATCGTTCTTGACTACGGTGTGGGCGTCGAGTCGGTGGACTTTGTGACTCTGGGCGTCGAGGTGCTCGTTGAGTACCTGGTGCTCTTTGGTATTTACGGCGGTCAGGCGCGCGGAACGATTGACGCCAAGGGCGTTGCCCAGCGTCTTGACGACCTGCGCGAGGCCATCCAGGCCAATGCCGTGATGTGCAAGACCGCCGAGGAATATGTCCAAGACCACATGCTCGAACTTTCTGAGCACATGCCCGCCATGGTCGTCGGCAACGGTCCCAACTACGGCGTTGCCGAGGAGGCGGCGCTCAAGCTGAGCGAGACCATCAAGATTCCTGCCATGCATCACGAGGGCGAGGAGTTCATTCACGGTCCCGAGATGCAGATCGTTCCGGGCTATCTGGTGTTTATCGTCGACGATCCGCAGGGGTCGGAGCGTCTTGCGAATATCGCCGATGCGCTATCGAACGTTACGACAAAAACGGTGCTGCTCACGGCCCATCCCAGGGGTAAGGCTCACGAGGTTGCGGTGCCTCAGGTGGCTCCGCTGCTCAGCGCAATTCCCAATTTGGTGTTCTTCCAGACGATTGCGGCAATGATCGCCGAGCGTCTGAAGTCATGGGACGTGCACCCGTATCTTGATGCCGTCTCCAAGCAAATGGAGGTCAAGGCAGAGGGCTACGAAGAATCAGTCAATGCGCTTAAGGCCAAAGCGGCCGAGTGTTACGGAATGTAAGCGGGTTTGATGCCCGTTGGCATGGGGGATGTGAAGACAACCCCAGAAAGGAGAGACAAATGAAGGAAACCGAGAAGATCGAGATCATGCATTTCGACCAGGAGGGCTATCTCGAGGACGGCAAGGCGCTCTACGAGACCGGCAAGAAGATGACCGCGCTCGCCGACAAGGTCGCCGACGAGGGCTACGACGCCGTGTTCCTGATGGGCGTC
>CATXXF010000019.1 GCA_958403395.1 uncultured Collinsella sp. | reverse complement strand
AAGGGGCTATGCGGCATAGCGCCGGGGCATGGTCCGAAAAAACGTCCGAGGCCCCGTTTGACCCAGAATTTGCCTGGATAGTGGGACACACTTTCCGGAGGGCTGTTCCACCGCAACTTCGAAGAGTGGCTATACGCTGTATTACAACGGCGTAAATCTGCTACACTAGTACAACATGCCTCCGTAGCTCAGGGGATAGAGCACCGCTCTCCTAAAGCGGGTGTCGACGGTTCGAATCCGCCCGGGGGCACCAGAGGAATATCGAGCCCGGTACCGTTACGGTGCCGGGCTCTTCTGGTCTAAGGGCAGGATTCGAGCCGTCGACACCCGCGTCACCAATTTCCCCGCGGGGGGAGTTTTCGAATCCGCCCGGGGGCACCAGAGGAATATCGAGTCCGGTACCGCTACGGTGCCGGGCTCTTCTGGTTCATGCCATGTCAAAAACGAGGCGCCCGCTTGCTGGGGGAGCAAGCGGGCGCCTGTGAGCGAATATGTTTGCGGCGAAAGCCGTGATGAGCGGTGGGGTGGCGACTAGTTGGTCGTACCGGAATCGTCACCCGTGCCCGAGCCAGAGTCAGAGCCCGAGCCAGAAAGTGCGACTGTTAGCGTGATCGTGCTGTCGGTGGACTGCTTGCCGGTGGGGGAGACGCCCGTAACGGTGGCATCCTCGTTACCGCTTACGGGATTGCCGTTCTGGTCACAGAAGCCGATGTTATAGAAACCGGCGTTGTTGAGCGCGGTGACGGCGGCGGAGATGCTCTTGCCGTACAGGTTGCCCGGAACACTGGCCTTGCCGGACTTCTTGGCAATGACGACGGTAATCGTGGCGCCGGGCTTCTGCTTGCCGCTGGGGTTCCAGCTGATCACGGTGCCCTCGGTAACCGAGTCGTTCTCCTGGTAGCTAACGTCGACGCCAAAGCCTGCCATATCGAGGGCGTTGCGCGCCTGGGCCTCGGTCATGTCGGTCAGATCGGGGACGGACGTGGTATCCGGGCCGCTCGAGACCTTGTACGAGATGGTCGTGCCCTTCGCGACTTCCTTACCGGCTCCGGTGCCCTGCTCAAAGACCTGGCCCTCATCGGCCTCGTTGGCCTCCTCGGAGGCGTTGCCCTTCAGGCCAACGCTTGCCAGCGCGGCTTCTGCCTGGTCCTTGGTCAGGCCGACAAGCTGGGGAACCTCAACCTTCTCGGAGGGCTTGGGGCCCTTGGAGATTACCAGGTTCACCTTGGTGCCCTTGGCCTTCTTGGTGTTGCCGTTGGGCGTCTGCTCGGCGACCTTGCCCTCGTCGACATCGTCGTTGTAGCTTTGGTCGATGGTGCCGACCTCGAGGCCGGCTTCCTTGATCAGCTCGACGGCAGTCTGCTGGTCCTTGCCCAGTACATCGGGAACGGTGACCTGCTCGCCGCCAAAGAGTCCTGTGGCAAAGGCCACCACGATGCCGATGACGGCAACGGCTGCCACCACGGCGGCGATGATCTTGTTCTTGTTGGATTTGGGCTTTTCGACCTCGTAGGAGCCGGTGGAGCCCGAAACCGAGCTACGGGCGGTATTCTGGCCGCTCACGCCCGAGACGGGACGCACCATGGCGCGCGTTTGATCGGAAAGCTCGCGAGTCTTGGTGGCGCCCAGCTCACCGGGGGCACCGATGATGCGCGTGGGCTCCGAGACGTTGACGGCACGGCCCGACAGGTAGCTGTTGAGCACCTGACGCAGCTCGTCGGCGGTCTGGAAGCGGTTTGCCGGGTCTTTCTCCATGCACTTGAGGATGATGCGCTCAAGGTCGGCGTCGACACCGGAGTTGATCTGGCTCGGCGGAATAGGCAGCTCGTTGACCTGCTTGAGTGCGACCGAGATGGCGTCGTCACCGTCAAAGGGAACGCGGCCGGTGGCGCACTCGTACATCACGACGCCCAGCGAGTAGATATCCGAGGTGGGGCCGAGGTCCTGACCGCGGGTCTGCTCGGGGCTGACGTAGTGGGCGGTTCCCAGCACGTTGTTGTCTTGCGTGAGGTGGCTGTTCTTGGCACGCGCGATGCCAAAGTCCATCACCTTGATGTTGCCGTCGGGCAGCACCATGATGTTCTGCGGCTTAATGTCGCGGTGGATGATCTCGTGCTTGTGGGCGACCGAAAGCGCAGAGCTGATCTGCGAGCCGATCTGGGCGACCTTCTTGGGGTCGAGGGCGCCGTGGCTCTTGATGCCGCTCTTAAGGTCGGTGCCGCGCAGGTACTCCATGACGATGTAATAGGTGTCGCCGTCCTTGCCCCAATCGTAGACGCCCACGATATAGGGGGAGGAGAGGCCGGCTGCTGCCTGGGCCTCCTGCTTAAAGCGCGCGGCGAAGGTTGCGTCGCCAGCATACTGCGGCAGCATGATTTTGACGGCTACCGTGCGGTCGAGGACCTGGTCCTGTGCACGGTAGACGGTCGCCATGCCGCCTGTCCCCACCTTATCCTTGAGGAGGTATCTTCCCCCGAGGACCCTCTGTTCCATTCCTGCTCCTAACATAACTATTCGCTCAACGATGTGTGTAGTACCTACGATGTGGCCGCTGGGGCCGTGTGGCGCGTTGCCGCTAACTCTTCGGCCGCGGCGCGCCTCGGGTGTCCGATTCGATCATGGGCATCACGCTCCCTGTGCGGCAAGCGCCGCGGTCAGGACGATGCCGGCGATCTTGGCGGCCTTGACGTCATGCTTGTCGAAATCCTCCAAGGCCACCGAGATGGCGACCGTGGGTGAATCGTAAGGTGCAAAGCCAACGAACATCGAGTTGACGTTGGTGCCGCCAGTCTCGGCCGAGCCGGTCTTGCCGGCAACCTTGACGCCGGGGATTTGGGCATCGGTGCCGGTGCCGGACTGGACGACGGCAAGCATGGCCTGCTTGACCTGGTCGGCCGTGGCGGAGCTGACGGCCTGACCCAGCGAGCGGGACTGCGTGGTCTTGACCACGGTTCCGTCCGGGGCGAGTACCTGGGCTACAAAGTACGGGTCCATGACCACGCCGCTGTTAGCGATGGCGGCGGCAATCACGGCGTTTTGCATGACGGTGGTCTGCGGGCCGGGCGTGTGGTCCATGCCGACAGGCTGGCCGGCGCCGGCCCAGGCGGTCTCCCACTCGGTCATGAGCGACGGGTCGGCCATGATGGAGGCCGCGGAGGTCAGGTCCTGGCCGAGCTTTTGGCCGTAGCCAAAGGCGTTGGCAAACTGCACGAGCGTGTTTGCGCCAACTTCGTTTGCCACCTGGCCAAAGACGACGTTGGAGGACACGGCAAAGGCCTGCTGCAGGCTGATGGTGCCGTAGCTCTCGTTGGCATAGTTGGTGACCGGTGCGTTGCCGATGTCCATGGAGCCGGGCGCCTGGTAGGTGCTAGTCAGGCTGGCGGTACCGGTCTCGAGTGCCGCGGAAAGCGTAACGACCTTAAACGTGGAGCCCGGCGTGTACAGCGCGTCCATGGCGCGATTGTACATGGAGCCGTCCTCGCCGCCGCCCGTCTGCAGCAGGGCATCGATGTTGGTGTTGTCGTAGGTGGGCGAGCTGGCACATGCGAGCACCGCGCCGGTACGCGGGTCGATGACCACTACAGCGCCCTTAAAGCCCTTGAGCGCCTGCTCAGCAGCCGTCTGGATGCGCGAGTCGATGGTGAGCTTGGCGGTGTTGCCCGGCTGGGTCTGGCCCGCGAGCGACGCGATGGCGTTGTTCCAGCTAGAGTAGTCCTTAGAACCGGTGAGCGTGTCGTTCATGACGCTCTCGATGGCGGTGGTGCCATACTGCTGGCTCACGTAGCCAACCACGTGCGCTGCCAGGTTACCGTTGGGGTAGGAGCGTACGTAGGTGCCGTCCTCCTGCTGCAGCGACTCGGCCAGCGTCACGCCGTCGGACGTGATGATGGAGCCGCGCTGGATGTACTTGGAGCGGGCGATGGTGTGGTTGTTGGTCGGCATGTCCTGATAGTCCTTGGCCTTAATGACCTGGACATAGGTGAGGTTGCCGATAAGGATGGCGAACAGCGCCGTAAAGGCGAGCACCGCACGGGTTAGACGGTTGGCGAGCGCAACGCGGCCGAGCACACCGGATTCAGGCGTGTCGAGCAGGCGACGGCGCATGCGCGAGCCGACGGAATGGCTGCCGCTGCCGTAGGAAGACGAGGTGGCAAAGCGCGTGCCCGTCGGTGCGGCGGCAGATGCGACCTGATCATCGGTGATGGCGGCCATGGTGCCGGTGCCGGTAAGCTCGGCCTCGCGTCCGGTCGCCTCGTCACCGGCGCGCAGCAGGAGCGCGACGATGATGAAGCTCGCCAGCAGAGAGGAGCCGCCCTGGCTCATAAAGGGCAGGGTGACGCCGGTCAGCGGGATCAGGCGGGTTACGCCGCCAACGATCAAAAAGGCCTGGAAGCTGATGGCTGCCGTAAGACCGGTGGCGCTAAAGGCGGCAAGGTCGGACTTTGCGCGGGCAGCTGTGGTGAGGCCACGCACGGCAAAGAGCATAAACAGGATGAGCACGGCGCCGCCGCCCAAAAGGCCCATCTCCTCGCCGATAGCCGAGAAGATAAAGTCGGACTCGACGACAGGGATGTTGTTGGCCATGCCGTTGCCGATGCCAACACCGACCAGACCGCCATCGGCAAGCGAGAAGAGCGACTGGACGATCTGGTAGCCCTGGCCCTGGGCGTCCTTAAACGGATCGAGCCAAACCTGGAAACGCACCTGAACGTGAGACAGGAACTTATAGGCGCCCACGGCTCCGACAGCTAAGAGCGCAAGGCCGATAACGACATACGAAAAGCGCCCCGTGGCAACGTAGAGCATCAGCAAGAAGATGGTGTAGAACAGCACGGCCGAACCCAGGTCGCGTTCGAAGACGACGACGAGCAGGCACACACCCCACACGGCAAACAGCGGCAGCAGCAGTCGCAGGCGAGGGATCTTAAAGCCCAGAATCTTGCGGTTGGAGATAGAGAGCAGCTCGCGGTTCTCGGCCAGGTACCCGGCCAGGAACAGCACGATAAAGACCTTGGCGAACTCGCCGGGCTGGATGGTAAAGCCCGCGATGCGAATCCACAGCTTGGAGCCCGAGATCGTGGTGCCGATAAAGATAGGCAGCATCAGCAGGATGATGCCGATAATGCCAAAGGTGTACTTGTAGCGCATGACCACGTCGAGGTTTTTGACCAGTGCGAGCGTTCCCACCATGAGCGCCACCGAGACAAACAGGATGATGAGCTGTGAGATGGCGAGAGCGGGTGCGAGACGCGTCACGAACGTGATACCGATGCCCGAAAGCACAAAGACAATGGGCAGGATGGCGGGGTCGGCACCGGGCGCCAAGATGCGCACGGCAATGTGGGCCGCGGCAAAGGCGGCAAAGAGGCCGATCGGTACGGCGAGCGTCTCAAAGGAGATGGCAGCGCCCGCGGTGAGGACGTACATCGCATACAGCAGGATGACGGGGAACGCCGAGGCGATGAGCAAGAGCAGCTCGGTGTTGCGGCGACTCATAAGCGGCACTCCCTTTCTAATTCTTATCGGAGGCTTCGGCCTCGGCGGACTGTTCGGCGGTTTTCTCGGAATCTGATTCGGAGGTCGATCCCTGATTGGTGTTGTCGCGAATCGTTTGCGCGTCGATCACCTGGCGGGTCTGCTCCTCGTCGATCTGGTGGCGGTACTTGGATATCGTGTCCTGCGCATCGTCGACACTTGTTTGCGGAATGCCCGCCTTGAGGCGGTTTTGCGTGTCTTCGGGCAGGTCGGATAGCTTGATGCTGGTTTCGCTTTCGAGCCAGTGGAGCTTGAGTCCGAGCGGCTTGCCGGGCAGGCCGCGCCAGACGGCGACATTGCCCTGGTAGGTACCCAGGTAGTACGAGCCGGTGACACCCGTGTAGGCCCAGATGCCAGCTGCCAGCACAAAGACGAGGGCCAGAATGGCGGCGATAGTAACGTTGCGGCGACGCACGCGTTGCGCCTCGCGCATGACGCCATCGTCAACCAGGTCAACGACTACTACGGTCACGTTGTCGTGGCCGCCGGCGGCAAGCGCCGCGTCCACTAGGTTGTCGACGCAGATTTGCGCGGTTGAGGACTGCGTGGCGATGTTCTCGATATCGCTATCGGGAATCATGCTCGAAAGGCCGTCGGAGCACAGGATCAGGCGGTCGCCTTCCTCGATATGCAGAGTGAAGTGGTCGGCATACATGGCGGGGTCCGAGCCCAGTGCGCGGGTGATGACCGAACGGTTGGGGTGGACGCGAGCCTCGTCTGCCGTGATCTCGCCAGCGTCCACGAGCTCCTCCACGTAGGAGTGGTCGCGGGTCACGCGGATGAGCGTGCCCTCGTGGAGCAGGTAGGCGCGAGAGTCACCCACGTGGGCGATGGCGAGCGTGTCGTTTTCGATATAGGCGCAGGTGGCTGTGCAGCCCATGCCGGGCTTGCCCAGGCCGTTCAGGGCCGCCTCGATTACGGCGGCGTTGGCTGCCTCGACGGCTGCGGCCAGGCGCGCTGCGTCGGCGGACTGCGGGGCCGTCTTGGCAATAGTCTCGACGGCGATGGAAGAGGCTACCTCGCCGGCGGCGTGACCGCCCATGCCGTCGCATACGCAAAAGAGCGGCGACTGCACCAGGTAGGAATCCTCATTGTGCGGGCGCACGCAGCCAACGTCGGAGCGGGCGCCCCACATGAGTTGCGTGGTGGTACCGGCATCATAGGTCGAGTCGGTCTCGATGCGCTCCTCGGTCAGGGGCTCAAAGCTCATGGTCGAGCCGGGGTCTTTGAGCTTGGCCTCAACGGCAGCAACGTCGATCTCGGCGGTGTCACCGGGAGAGACGGTGTCGGTCTCGGCGTTTGATTCGGAATCACCGGTGTCCGGGGAGTCGGGCTCCTCGGAAACGCGGGCGGTCGACTCGTCGTCTTGCGGGCTGACGTCTATAGGCTCGGGCGCCGGCGTAGACGCGGGCGCAACCTCGGATGCCGGGGCTATGGGAAACGCCGGCGCGGCGGGCTCGGGTGCCGCAAACACCGCAGCGCTCTCGTTGATTGCCGCGGCGACGGGCTCTGCAAAGTGAGCCGGCGCTGGGGTTGCTTCGGGCGCTGTGGGCTGTTCCGCAGCATGTGCGCCGATGGGCGCCGCTACGGCATCCTCTTCGTCCTCGTTATCGGCGAGATCCGAAATATCATGCGTTACATGCGAAAGAGGCAGGGAGAACACGGTGTCCTCGGGCTCCACGGGTGCGGAGCCCGCCGGAGCGGCGTGGGCCGGCGCAGCTGTGGCGGCGGCCGGTGCCTCGGTCATAGTTGCGGACTTGTTCTCCTCGTCGATCATCGACGGTTCACCTTCATGACCACGTCGCCAATCTGGACTTCGTCGCCCTCACGCAGCGTCGCGGGCTCCACGAGCTGGCGGCCGTTGACGAGCGTGCCGTTAAGCGAGTTGAGGTCCTCGATGATGAGCGCCGGGCCCTGCAGCGAAAAGCGCGCATGCGAGGCCGAGACGAACGGTTCGTTGATGCAGATGTCCGAAGATGGCGAGCGACCGACGATGACGGGGCCGAGCATGTCTACGTGGATGCCGCGGATACCGCGCGGACCCTTGTCCACATCAATCGTCCAGATAGCCGAGTCGCGGCGCTGCCCGCGCACAAGTCCCACGCCGGTCTTCATGACGGCGAACAGGAAGATATAGAGCAGGGCGACCAAGACGATGCGGCCTGCAAAAAGGACGATATCGATGTTCATAAGCGACTATCCCCTAAATTCAAAGGTACTCAGGCCAAACGTCAGCAGATCGCCGTTGCGCAGCGGGCAGCGCGTAATGCGGCGGTTGTTGACGAGCGTGCCGTTGGTGGAATTGAGGTCCTCGATCGACCAATCCGAGCCCGTAAAGGTGAGCTGGGCGTGGCGGCGCGACACGTTGGGGTCGCGCAGGGCAATGTCGGAAACTGAGCGCTCGCGACCGATGGTCACCTGTGCGGAGGTGATGCTATGGCTCTCGCCGCTCACGACGTCGACGAGCTGGGCGAGCGGGCGCTGCGGGGCGCGAGTGCTCGCCATGTTGGAGGCGATGCCGGCTGCGGCGCCTAGGCCCACGGCGGCACCGGTCGCGGCGGCTCCGCCCATGCCGGCAAGCGCGTCGCGCGAGACGGTCTGAGGCACCGGGATGGGTGCGGCGGCGGGGTCGGGGACGCTAGGCGCGAAGGGGTCTGCCACGGCAAGCGGGTCGGGAGCGGCGGCGCGAGGCGTCGGCTGCTGCTGGGGCATGGCGGCGGGGCGCTGCTGCTGCGGGGCAGCAAACTGCTGCTGGCCGGCGCGCGGGGCGCTGGCGGCACGGCTTGCCGCGGAGTTGTTCTGGCCCAGGCCGTTTTGATAGGCGCGCTCTTCTTCGTACAGGCGGCCGAGCGTGGGGACATCGACGTTCTCGGCAAAGACCGAGAACTTGCCGGCGCGCAGCTGCGGATCGATCATAAAGCGCACGAGGGGCTCGCCGACAAAGACATAGCGGCGCTTTTCGGCCTGCGCCTTCACAAACTCGCGGACCTCGCGCGAAAGCTCGGGGTAGAACGGGGCGAGCATGGGATCGTCGTCGGCGGCGATCAGGATGGTATAGAGTGCCGGCGCCGTGTTGACGCCGTTGATCACCAGAGTCTGATCCTCCATGTCGCGAGCGGCCTGCTTGGCAAGCTTCTTAAAGGAGAACGGGGCACGGGTGGCACCGAAGATGCCGGCCACGTGGTCCTCGAAGATGTTCAGGAAGTTCACGAAAGATCACTCTCCGTATAGGTTCTTTGGTATCCGAGCAAATATAGGCATATCCCAACGATTATAGAGGATAGGATTCCCGCAACCGCCGCCTTGGCGATGACCGCGGCTGCAAGGCTGGCAATTTCCATATGGTGTGCAAGACAGGACGCCGCTGCGCAGCCGATGCCGGTGACAGCGATGGCGGCGATTGCGGCAAGGTTTGAGCCCTGATTGGCACGCTTGGCATGGGCATTGAGCAGCGCGGATGACGCTGCGGCAGTTGCCGCGGCCAGCCCAAAGGCAGCCCAAAGGAGCGGGTCTCCCAGCGCTGCGGCAACGTTACCGAGCCCCAGCACGCCTCCGGCTGAAAGCGCGACTGTCGCCAGGCGGGCAAAAAGCGCGCCCATGCCCGTTGCCGCGGCGGCGCTTGCCGGGCCGAGCCAAAATGACGCGACGCCGGCGGCGACCCCAGCTGCCAGGAAGGTATTGCCGGTCAGACAGCCAAGCGCGAGTGCACAGGTGAGTGCGGCGCTCGCGGCAGCCTCGGTGCGACCCCAGGCGATCCACCAACCGGACATGGCGGCGGCAAAGATCACCGCGACGGGCAACATCGACAGGATGCCCTGCGCCTGCATGGTGGCGTTGGCCATGAGCACCAAAAAGCCCACAGCCGAGATGGCCGAGCCAATCTGGGGGGCCAGGCCAGCCGCCGCTCCGATCGCGATAGCCGCAATGACCAGGCCGGGAAGCGCCGCGACCCCGGCCGTTTGCATCAGCAAAAAGCTAAAGGTGCCGCACGTTAGCGTCGAGATAATGCGCATGGTGTAGTCGCGCGCATGGCTCCAGCGCGTGCCCGCCCAGCCGAGTGCGGGGTCGACCTCGATGGCGTCGTCCTCGTAGTGCGACGGCTCGATACCGTCGAGCTCCTGCTCGTCATCCGAAAGCTCGCCAACCATTTGCTCCAGGCTGCGACGGCCCTCGCGCACGCTGCCCAGACCGGCAAGGAGCTGGTCGCAAAATGCCTCGATGCTGTTGGGGCGGTCCTGCGGCATGGGGGAGAGCGCGCTCATGAGCGCGCTCTCGGCTCCCGGGGGAAAGTGTGGTATCAGCTCGCTGGGATAGGTGGCGCCGCCGATGATGCGGCCGAGCGAGTCGGCGGGCGTGGCCGCCATAAAGGGAGCGCTGCCGCACAGGCCCTCGTAGATCACACAGGCGAGGGCAAAGACATCGGCGCGCTCGTCGACCGTGCCGGTCTCGATATCGAGCTGCTCGGGCGGCATGTAGCCGATGGTGCCGCCGCGCGAGCCGCCAAAGCCACCGGCGGACGACAGCCGCGCCATGCCAAAGTCGGTGAGCTTTACATTGCCCGAGTGGTCGATGAGCACGTTGGCGGGCTTAATGTCCAGGTGGAGTACGCCATTACTATGGGCGAAGGTGAGCGCCTGGCCCAGGGCATCGGCAATGGCTGCGGCCTCGTCAAAGGTAAGTGAGTGGCCGTCCACGCGATGTAAAAACTCGGCCAGCGACATGCCATCGACATATTCCATAACCAGGTAGGCATAGGCTGTGTCGTGCGTAAAGTCGATGACCTGCACGATATTGGGATGTTGAAGCATGGCGGCAGTGTGCGCCTCGCGCAGGACATCCATGATGTCGCTGGCGGGCATGCCGGCACCGTTGATAAGGGGGATGCGCTTAATGGCGACGCGGCGGCGCAGGTGCGTGTCGCGGCAGATCTCGATGGAGCCAAAACCGCCGGTCGCAAGTGTCTCGAGCGGCTGGTACCGCTTGAGCAGCTCGCGAGAGCTGGTGCCCTCCAAAGGAACGTCCGGCGAGAACCGGGCGGTATGTTGCGAGAAAAGCGGCATGGCCAACCCTCGTGCGTTTAAAGTTCGTTTGCGAGTGGCGGGCGCGGAGCCGAGCCGTTCGCGGTGGCATAGATGCTGCTAGTGTAGCACGCTCGGGTGGGCGACATTCAATTTAAGCTCCGTCTGGGGTCTGGACCCTGCGTCCGGCCTAGCGCTTCTTCTTGTTCTTCTGCTTGCGCTGCTTGCCCTTGGTCTCCTGGGGCTTGTCGCCCTGCTTGGCTTCGGCAGCGGCCTTTTCTGCCTTCATCTTCTTGCGTTTGGTCTCGATGCGGAGTTTTTTGTTGATGCGCGCCTTGAGGAAGGGACCAAACTGCTCGGCATCGCCACGGACGAAGGTGTCCTTGGGAATCGTCACGCCCTGGTCGGCGAACATGGCCACAAAGATGCGCTCGCCGTCGAGCACGTGGTCGAGCTTTTCAAACGGGAAGAACTGCGACTTGCCGCTCTTGCCCCAAACCATCAGGCCGTCCTCGTTGGCGGCGACGCGGCGATAGCGGCCACCCATGGACTCGTCGGCCTCGACGGCGTCGATAAAGTCGCGGGCGAGGGTGTGGTGCAGGTTTTTGCTCCACCAGGCCAAAAAAGCGCCGAACACGATCAGCACGACGCCGAACTTGATCCAGCTGCCGCCGGCCACCAGCATGCCGATGCCGATGAGCGCGGCAATTGCCGCGGCGACATACAGCGAGCCGCGACGCCTGGGCGAGGCGACCAGGCGGGCGAAGTCGGTGACCAGGTCGTTTTCGTACTGGTACTCGTTGAGGTACAGGATGCCGTCGTCGGCTGCGGCCTGCTTCTCGAGCGCGACCTCGACCTGGTCGGCTGCTTCGGAGGGGACGAGGTTGCTCTCTGCGTCTGCCATGCTCTTTGGACTCCTATCGCGGCGGGCTCGCCGTACGGGTTATTATGAATGCAGTATGCCGTGCGACCGCTTGGCCGCCGCGGCAACAAGACTCAGTATACCCGGGGGAGCACCCATGGAATCGTTGTACCGAAAGTATCGCCCGCTCACCTTCGACTCCGTGGTGGGCCAGCAGCATATCGTCTCGACGCTCGAGCACGCCATCACCGAGGGGCGCCTGTCCCACGCCTACCTGTTCTGCGGACCGCGCGGCACGGGCAAGACCACCATGGCGCGCATTCTTGCCAAGGCGCTGCTGTGCCGCAATGCCGAGGCGGCGCGCGCCGAGGGTGCAAGCGGCTGCATGCCCGACGGCACTTGCGAGGAGTGCGAGCTCATCGCCGAGGGCAACCACCCGGATGTCTACGAGCTCGATGCTGCAAGCCGTACCGGCGTGGACAACGTGCGCGAGGAGATCATCAACTCCGTCAACTTTGCCCCGGTGCGCGGCAAGTACAAGATCTATATCATCGACGAGGTCCACATGCTCACGACGGCGGCGTTCAACGCGCTGCTCAAGACGCTCGAGGAGCCGCCGGCGCACGTGATTTTTGTGCTGTGCACCACCGACCCGCAAAAGATTCTGGAGACCATCCTCTCGCGCTGCCAGCGCTTCGATTTCCACCGCATCGGCAACGAGGATATCGAGCATCGCCTGGCATACGTGTGCGAGCAGGAGGGCTTCGATTACGACGACGAGGCGCTGGCTATCGTGGCGCGCCATGCAAAGGGCGGCATGCGCGACGCGTTGTCCACGCTGGAGCAGCTGAGCGTCTTTGGCAACGGTTCTGTGCATGCGGACGACGCCCGCTCGCTTTTAGGCGAGGTTTCGGACCAGATTCTGGGCGAGTTTTCCCGCGCCATTGCCGATCGCGATGTTGCCGAGCTGTATGGACTTATTCGCGCGCAGGTCGAGGAAGGAAACGACCTGCTGGAGCTGACGCGCGACCTGGTGGCGCATGTGCGTGACGTGTATGTTGCCTGCGTTGCCGGTGCCCGTGCCGAGCTGTTTGAGGGCGGCTCGGAGCAGGCCGAGGCGCTTGCTGCCGAGGCCGCTGCCTTTGGCGAGCATCCTGCCGACCGCCTGGCTCGTGTGCTGACAGTGCTCGACGATGCCGCACTGGAGATGAGGGGCGCGAGCGACGTGCGCCTGGTGCTCGAGATTGCCTGCACACGTCTGGCGCGTCCCGAGGCTGATTTAACGATTGAGGCATTGGCCGAGCGCGTGGCACGCCTGGAGGCCATGGTTGCCAACGCCGCCGTGCCGGCGAGCGTGGCTGCTGCTCAGGCCGCCGCGCCTGCAGCATCCGTACCCGCTGCTGCCCAACAGCCGACGCTCATTTCGGGCGCCCGCGCTGCCGCCCCGGCGGCATCCGCTGCCCCCGCTGCTACGTCCGCGCGCCAGGGCGGTATGCCTTGGGACCGTGGTGCTGCTGTTCCGGCTGCCCAGCCTGCGCCCCGTTCTGCGTCCGTGTCAGCTTCCAAGCCTGCAGCGCCTGCACCTCAGCCTGCGCCGGCTCCGACGCCTCAGCCCGTTGCGGCCTCCGCGCCTGCTACCGCTCCGGCGCCTAAGCCCCAGTCCAACAATGCCGCCCAGGTTGCTGCCGCCGGCGCCGCCGAGACCCCCGCGGTTGAGGATGCCGGCGAGCTCCAGCGCAAATGGGCCGAGGTCGTCGAGCGTGTCAAGGCTCGTCAGGCCTCCTACGCAGGGCTTTTACTCAACGCTCGCGCCACGGCCGACGATGGCTCCAAGCTCACGGTCTCGTTCCCTGCGGGTTCGACCTTTGCCATTAAGATGCTCGGTCGCGCCGATACGCAGTCGGTGGTCCTGCCGACGGTCTGCGCGGTCTTCGGTCGTCGTACCGTCGACTATATCCTGGATGGGGGTGGCACGCCGGCTCCTCAACATGAGGAGCATTCTCCATCTGCACGGGCTGCGGCATCTGCGGACCCGCAACCCGTGTCCTCGGCGGCCCCTGTATCCTCGAGCGCCAGCGCGCCGCAGCAGCAAGCGGCGCCGGTAGCGGCATCGACCCCGTCGGCGCCTAAGCCCGCGGCGCCCAAACCGGCTGCTCCGACACCCGCGCCCAAGTCGTCTGACCTGGGCAAAGCCCCCTGGCTACGCTCCGACAACCCCGCCGGCGCTCCTGCCACGGGTAAGCTCCCGACCGAGCCCGCGCCCCGAGCGCCCGAGCGCGCGTCCGCTCCCAAGGCTCAGCCTGTCGTGCCGTGGGAATCCGAGCAGGTGCCCTACGACGACGCTATGGTCGGCGGCTTCGCCGGCGATGCGAGCGGGGACGATCTGCCTCCGTTCGACGTGTCGGGTGCGACGCCCGCGCCCAAGCCCGCTGCAACTGCCCCTAAAGAGGAGGACACTCCTGCAGCTCCCTGGGAGTCCAACCCCGGCGCCGGCAGCCCCTTCGGCCATCAGGGCGCAGCCCCGAGCATCCCGCAGACCGAGGACGAGGCCAAAGCCCTCATCCGCAGCGTCTTCGGTCAGTCCACCATCTTCAAACCGGTGGAGTAGCTGCGCGGGCGGGTATACTGCTCAAGAAGAGATTTCTTTGTCCGGGCGCATCTGTATTTCGGACATGTGTAGTGTGGTGCCGCTTATATCGCATTCGAGCAGACAGGTACGCGACGGTCGGCCTAGGATGCTGAGGTCGATACGATACGTCGCATGGCTGTCCGTGTATTCGACTTGCTCGGCGTTGAGGGTTGCTCCGATTGTCAAGAAAGCGCCTAGTTCGGCATCGACAATCTTGGAGTCCTTTATCTTGACCTTGAACTCGTGGTAGAGGGACGGGCTGTTGTAGTAAATGGTTCGACTTCCGTCGGTGCACTCATCGGTCGCTTCCCATTTGACGACGGGCTGGTCCGAGCTGGCTATCAGTAGTTCTGCTCCAAAGGCTATAGCATGGGTGATGACAACCAGCAATGCCCAGCCGACAAAGAGATAGAGAACCACATATGCAACGGGGTGTTTTGAGCGGATGTTTTGGAGCGCGTCGGGGGCATTCATGGGGGCACCTCCAAATTGCTGTCTGTGACAATCAAATTATACCTTGCCATCATGAGCGCCGCCTCGAGCAGCGGTTCGGCATTTTGTTATCTAGCTGGATGCAGAAAATGTCGGATTCCGGCTCTACAAGATTTAGCTTTCAATATTATGCAGATGCGAATTATTCAACTTTGCATAATTTTTGGGCGCGGCTTGCACTCCAGGACATGTATATCGACTGAGGTAGTGTGTCCGCCCCGCTTGCTTGCCCCGCGCCGTGGTACGATTTTTGAGTTTGAAAGTCCCGCCGCGCTCCGGCTGCCCTTGCAGCTTGTCGCGCGGCCGCACGTAAAGGAGCCATCATGGCCGGTATGAACATGCAGCAGATGATGAAGCAGGCTCGCAAGATGCAGGAGCAGCTTGCTGCCGCGCAGGAGAACCTCAAGTCCCAGACCGTCGACGCCTCTGCCGGCGGCGGCATGGTCAAGGTGACCGTTAACGGCGAGATGGAGCTCGTCAACCTCACCATCGACCCCGATGCCCTCGATCCCGAGGACGTCGATATGCTGCAGGATATGATCATGGCTGCCGTCAACGAGGCCGTCCGCGGCGTCAACGAGCTCGCCAACAAGCAGATGGGCGCCATCACCGGCGGCCTCAACATCCCGGGCATGCCGTTCTAAGACACGCATATATATGAGTGCGAATCACAGTCTGCAAAAACTGCTCGATGAACTGGGTCGTCTGCCGGGCATTGGTCCCAAGTCGGCCCAGCGCATCGCCTATTACCTGCTCGAGGCCGATGCCGAGGAGGCCCGCCGCCTGGCCGAGGCCATCCTGGAGGTCAAGCAGGAGGTCCACTTTTGCAGCCGTTGCTTTAACTACGCCACGGCCGACGAGTGCTCCATCTGCCAGGACCCGATGCGCGATACCACTCGTATTTGCGTGGTGGGCGAGCCGCGCGACGTCCAGGCGATCGAGCACACGGGCAGCTACCACGGCTTGTACCATGTGCTGGGCGGCGTGATCAGCCCCATGGACAAGATTGGCCCTGAGCAGCTGCACATCCGCGAGCTGCTGGCGCGTCTGGGCCACGAGGATATCCATGAGGTCATCATCGCCACCAACCCCAACATCGAGGGCGAGACCACGGCGAGCTATCTGGCCCGTACCATCAAGCCGTTGGGCGTCGAGGTGTCGCGTCTGGCAAGCGGCCTTCCCGTGGGCGGCGACTTGGAGTATGCCGACGAGCTTACGCTTGGCCGCGCCATCGAGGCCCGTCGCGCGATTTAGGTGGCGAGCCTGCTCCTGCCGTATGTTTTCCTCGCGATGCACGGGGTAGTCATAATTTCCCCGTGCGACTGTGAGTTTGTTGTGCAACAAAGATGCTTCGTATCCGCTTATCGCATGGATGCTTCCGCTCGCATCCTTAATTTGCCCATTCGTTGCGCAACCTTTTAGGTTCGCTGATACACTCAAATATGGATTTGAATGAATGCGCCGCTTCTGAGCGGCGTGTTTTTCTTGGAGGAGAACGCATGCGGCCCGGTGGCACTCAGACAAAGCGCGGCGCCGCGGTGCGCATGCGACGCCGACTGGGCTTGGCACCGCGGGCGTACGTGCTGCTGTCGTGCTCGCTGGTGCTGGTCATGGCTGGCGTTTCTGCCTATGGCATGACCGTGCCGTCCATGATGCAGGCGCATACCGCACGCGAACCGCGCGTGGGGCATGAGGTCAAAAGTGATCTGGGTACCACGACTGGATATGCTTGGGCAAGTGTGGTCGCGCATATTGTGTTTGGCACCGACGATGCGGACGGCGCCGAGGCCCCGGACAACGAAGTCACGCTTGCCAATGGCAAAACCATCGTGCTCACCAACACCAAGATCATCGATCGGTTGTCCAACAATAGCGTGGCGGCAACGGTGAATAAGGTCGAGCAGCAGAAGGAGCAGGACGCCCAGCAGTCCGGAAAGCCCGGTAGCTCGGATACTTCTGGCTCCGGCTCGGATTCATCGAGTTCGGGCGGCGGCTCTGGGTCGGGTTCCTCTACCGGAGGGTCTGGAAACGGCGGCCCGACGGGCGGCAACACTGACAACGATGCAAACTCCGGTGGCCTTTCCGCTGCTGAGGAAGAGAGCATTCACAGTTGGCTTGTGAACAAGTACAACATGCTCGACGGCTATGTTTCTCGTGCCAATGACGTGGTCTCGACCTATAACTCTACGGGAGATCCCAGGCCGTGCGACAGCCTGGTCGGGGAGATGTTTGTCATTCGAGCCGAGTTCGGTCGTCAGACATTTTCGCCCCGGTCAAAGTGGTATCAGCAGTATGCCAATCTGTGGGGCTGTTATACCAACCTATGTCAATGGGTCGGCCATTACGGCGATGATGACGTCGCGCTCGGTAACTTCAACAATAACGTGGCGGCGCTTGCCCTATGATGACCGATCTTGCATCCACCACACCACAATCGCTCGGTCGCGATCCCGTGGTCGGCCTGCGCCTGGCGCGTGTCGACGGGTTTGAGCCGGCCATTGCGCTCGGTCAGGACGAACTGCCTGCCTATCTGCGTCGTTTTACGATGCTGTTTGCCGACGATGCCACCATGCGCCGTGGCGGTATCGGCCGCGTGACGCGTGCCGTCAACGCCCAAGGCGAGGCCGTGGCGCTCAAGCAGCTCATCTTGCCGGCGCGCGATGAGTTCGACGACGATGCCGCTCACGAGGCGCTGGTCGCCAAGTTCAAGGCAGCGTTTCGCGAGGAATACGAATGTCATCGTGCCCTTTCGGGCCTTAAGGGCTTTCCCCGCCTCTATGGCTGGGGCGAGGTCGACGGTGTGTCTGCAATTGTCATGGAATGGGTCGAGGGCGAGACGCTTGCCCGCTTGCGTTCGCGACTTGCCGTGGACGATGCCGGACGCCTGTCGCCGCTTGTGGCGGCGCGTCTGGGTCGCGACCTGTTCGATCTGCTCTGCCGTATGAGTCTGGTGGGCGAGGGCTTTGTCCATCGCGATATCTCGCCCGCTAATATTATGGTGCGCACGGCGCGTCTACCGCTTGACCGGCAGCTTGCCGAGGGCACCTTTGACCTGTGCCTGATCGACTTTGGCTCGTCGCTGGCGCTTGAGCCTGCGTCGGCCGTGGCCGGTACCGGCGGCAAGGCGTCGTTTACGGAGCGCTATGCCACGCTGCGTCGCGCGACGGTGGCCTACGCTCCGCCCGAGATGCTCACCGACGATATTCCCGACCTGCGCGCTTTGCGTATGTCGCCGGCGATTGACGTCTATGCCGCGGCAAGCACGGTTTACGAGCTCATTGCCGGCGTCGCGCCATACGAAGCCGCGCCGAGCACTTCGGGCACCTCGGGTTCGCGCAAAAAGACGCGTGACATCGCCAGCCCCTACCGTCTCAAGATGGACACGCGGCCCGACTATCCCATTGGTGCCCATGCGCCCGGTTGCGATTTGACTCAGCTGCTTCGTCGTGAGCCCGATGTGGCGCTCGCCGCGGCCGAGCAGGCCCAGCAGCTGGGGCTTGAGCCGGATTCCGAGGAGCTACGCGATGCGCTGGCGTTTGTCGATGCCCAGCTGTTCGACGTGGTGATGGCCTGTCTGTCCAGCCACCAAAAAGATCGTCCCGAGCCGGCGGCGGTCGAGGCGGCGCTCTCGGCGTTTTGTGACCACTATGCGCAAAATGTCGGTCGTTCGCTCCGCGGCGAGCCGCTCACGCCGTGCCCCATGGATGCGTCTGGCCGCGCGGTTCGTCGCGCGCTGATGGTCGGCGCGACGGTCGTCTGTGGCGTGGTTTGGGCTGTGGTCGTGGTTTCGGCCGCGCTGCTGGCGTCGGGCGCTCGCGTGACGGCGACTTTGGGATCGCTCGTGTGGTCTGGGTCGCTACCGGGTATTATTGCCGCACTGGCGTTGGCGCTGCCAGGCATAGCCGGCGTTGCCGCGGGGGCACTTGCGCGTGATCGGCGCTCGGGGTTCCTGCAGGGCGTGCTTGCGCTTTCTGCCTGCGAGGTTCCGGTGCTGGTCGTGGCTGCATGTAGCGTATTTTCCCAACGCGCCGTGATGGGCGGCCTTGTTGCCGCTCTGGTTGCAACCTATACGCTTACGTGGTTTTTGCTTGCGATGGGCTTTGCCTTTGAACTTCCCGTTTCGGCACCGCGACGCACAAAAGCCCAGATGGCGACTCCGCTTGCCGGTGGAGCCGCAGCTGCCCGTACTTTTGGCGGACCTGTCGAAGTATCGTCCGATTCTATTTCTACGACCAAGGAGGCCTAGGTCATGGCATCTCAAGTTGAGCTCACCCCATGCGGGGCCATGTTTGACATCTTTAAGCGCGCAGCGCATCTGAGCCATATCGAGCTGTGCGGCTTGGTGCTTTCGTCCCGTCCGCTCGCCGACGGCCGCAGCCCGCAGAGCCGAGCCGCCGATCGCTCTTGGGTTTCCCGCTTTATCGTTCGCGCGCCGGTCGGCACGCTTCAGCAGCGCTACTTTGCCGAATACGGTACCTCGGCTGCGCGTATTATGTCGCAACTGGCCCTGCGCCAGCGCAATCCCATGGACTCCACGGCTGTGATCAATATGGTGTGCGGTCCTGCAGGTGAACCGATGGTACGCGCGCTCGAAGAGTGCCACCAGGACACGAATCTCTATCGCAACGCGCTCGATCGCCTGTCCCAGGCGGCGGAACTCATGCCCGCCGAGCGCGCCGAGGCCGTGCTGGTGCTGTTTGTCGCCGTCGGTTGTTCGGCGGATGTGCGGTCCTCGGTGAACTATTCCATCGACTACGCGCACGCGACCTGTGGCGGAGGCACATCCACGCCGCGTTCGCTTGGCATGTCGCTGACTGCGGGCGAACGCGAACCCGCCCCGGCGCACCCCTTGGGCTTGTTGCGCGTGCAAAACAGTTTTGTCGTGAGCGCCCCGCGCTGGATTCAGCCGAGTGAGCAGGGTGTTGAGATTGGCGCGCTGGCCACTGGTGAGGGCGATATTACCGACGTCGGCGACGATGTCTCGGCCCGCCATGCCCATATCTGGTGCGATGCTCAAAATATCTGGCATGTCGAGGACTTGTCGTCCACCAACGGAACCGTGGTGGTAAACGGGGCCACGCGCGTCTGCATTCAGGTCGAGCCCGGCCGTTCCGCCCAACTCAATCCCGGCGACGAGCTCAAGCTCGGCGAATCCACTACCTACGCCATCCTCTTCGGTGCCCTCTAGCCGGCAGTTAGGGACGTTCCTTTTCTGCCGGCACTTGGGGACACTCCTTGGCGCGCCAGGGCCGGCCGCTCGGGACGAGGGGCCATTTCGCCCCTTGGCGGTCAGTCGGGGTAAACCTTTACCGCCCGCCTATATTTGCCGAAATTACACTTGACGGCGGGGTACAATAAACCCGCATGCGGATTTCCGTTGCGGGCGCTTCCCATCGCCGGGGCGTGCCCGGGAGCATCCGGCATGCGGCCTTTGCGGCGCTCGGTCATGTGCAAGACGGGCGGTCGGGTCTGTGGGGCGCATCAGCTGGCCCTCGCCTCGGCATGTCTTCTCTCCACGCCACGTACCTGCTGCTGAGCCTGCCTGCCAGATGATTGGAAGCAACAGCGTAAATCCCATCACGCCAATATCCCGGCGATCGCCGGGGCCTGTATACCTATATGAGAGGAGAGGGGTATATGGCGCGTAAGTTTAAGTCTATGGACGGCAACGAGGCGGCCGCATATGTTTCGTATGCGTACACCGAGGTAGCGGGAATCTATCCCATTACGCCGTCCAGCCCGATGGCCGACCATGTCGACCAGTGGGCGGCCCAGGGTCGCAAGAACATCTTCGGCACCCCGGTCAAGGTCGTCGAGATGGAGTCCGAGGCAGGTGCAGCCGGTACCGTTCACGGTTCGCTGGGCGCCGGTGCTCTGACCACCACCTACACGGCTTCTCAGGGCCTGCTCCTGATGATCCCGAACATGTACAAGATCGCGGGCGAGCAGCTCCCGGGCGTCTTCCACGTCTCCGCGCGTTGCGTCGCTTCCCACGCCCTGAACATTTTTGGCGATCACTCCGACGTCATGGCCTGTCGTCAGACCGGCTTCGCCATGCTCGCCGAGGGCAACGTCCAGGAGGTCATGGACCTCTCGCCGGTGGCTCACCTTGCCGCCATCGAGGGTAAGACCCCGTTCCTTAACTTCTTCGACGGCTTCCGCACCAGCCACGAGATCCAGAAGGTCGCCATGTGGGACTACAAGGATCTGGCCGAGATGTGCGACATGGACGCCGTCCAGGCTTTCCGCGATCACGCGCTCAACCCTGAGCACCCGCACACCCGCGGCAGCCACGAGAACGGCGACATCTTCTTCCAGAACCGCGAGGCCTGCAACAAGGTCTACGACGAGCTCCCTGCCGTCGTCGAGGGCTACATGAAGAAGATCAACGAGAAGCTCGGCACCGATTACGGCCTGTTCAACTACTACGGCGCTCCCGATGCCGATCGCGTCGTCGTGTGCATGGGCTCCTTCTGCGACGTGCTCGAGGAAGTCATCGACTACCTCAACGCTCACGGCGAGAAGGTCGGCCTGGTCAAGGTTCGCCTGTTCCGCCCGTTCTCCATCAAGCACTTCGTCGACGTTCTCCCCGAGACCGTCCAGAAGATCGCCGTCATGGACCGTACCAAGGAGCCGGGTTCCATCGGCGAGCCGCTCTACCAGGACGTCGTCTCCGCTCTCTACGAGGCTGGCAAGACGGGCATCAAGGTCGTCGGCGGCCGTTATGGCCTGGGCAGCAAGGATACGCCTCCCGCGTCCGCGTTCGCTGTCTTCGAGGAGCTCAAGAAGGACGAGCCCAAGCGCGAGTTCACCATCGGCATTGTCGATGACGTGACCAACCTGAGCCTGCCCGAGGTCGAGGATGCGCCCAACACCGCAGCCCCCGGCACCATCGAGTGCAAGTTCTGGGGTCTGGGTGGCGACGGTACCGTCGGCGCCAACAAGAACTCGATCAAGATTATCGGCGACCACACCGACAAGTACGTCCAGGCCTACTTCCAGTACGACTCCAAGAAGACTGGCGGCGTCACCGTCTCGCACCTGCGCTTTGGTGATTCCCCGATCCGTTCGCCGTACTACGTGACCAAGGCCGACTTTGTCGCCTGCCATAACCCCAGCTACATCGTTAAGGGCTTTAAGATGGTCCGCGACGTCAAGCCGGGCGGCACTTTCCTGGTCAACTGCCAGTGGAGCGACGAGGAGTTCGCCGAGCACATGCCCGCCGTGGCCAAGCGCTACATCGCGAACAACAACGTCAACGTCTATCTGATCGACGCTATCGACCTGGCCGCTAAGGTCGGCATGGGCAAGCGCACCAACACGGTGCTCCAGTCCGCCTTCTTCGCGCTGGCCAAGGTCCTGCCCGCCGAGGACGCCCTGCAGTACATGAAGGACGCGGCTACCAAGTCCTACATGAAGAAGGGCCAGGCCATCGTCGACGCCAACCACAAGGCCATCGATGCCGGCGCTACCGCTTTCCGTAAGTTCGAGGTTCCGGCCGACTGGGCTACCGCCGAGGACGCCGCCCCCGTCGAGCTCTCCGAGGAGACCAAGTCCGCTATCGCCCAGCAGGTCAAGAACCTGCTCGAGCCCATCGATCGCATGGACGGCGACAGCCTGCCCGTTTCCGCCTTCGTCGATTGCGCCGACGGCCAGTTTGAGCTGGGCGCCTCCGCATACGAGAAGCGCGGCGTCGCCGTGGTCGTTCCCCATTGGGACGAGACCAAGTGCATCCAGTGCAACCAGTGCGCCTACGTGTGCCCGCATGCCACCATCCGTCCGTTCGCGATGACCGAGGACGAGGCTGCCGCCGCGCCCGAGGCTACCCGCACGCTCGACGCCATGGGCCCCAAGGCCAAGGGTATGAAGTTCACCATGGCTGTGTCCCCGCTCGACTGCATGGGTTGCACCAACTGCGTCAAGGTTTGCCCCAAGGGTGCCCTCGAGATGGTTCCCACCGAGCAGGAGATGGGCCAGCAGCCCGTTTGGGACTACATGGTCGAGAACGTCTCCGAGAAGAAGGAGCTCATCGCGGCCAACGTCAAGGGCAGCCAGTTTAAGCAGCCCTACCTGGAGTTCTCGGGCTCCTGCGCCGGCTGTGCCGAGACCGCCTATGCACGTCTGGTGACTCAGGTCGCCGGCGACCGCATGTTCATTTCCAACGCCACCGGCTGCTCCTCCATTTGGGGCAACCCCGCTGCCACCGCTCCTTACTGCAAGGACAAGGACGGTCACGGCCCGGCGTGGAACAACTCCCTGTTCGAGGACAATGCCGAGCACGGTCTGGGCATGGCCGTCGGTTACGAGGCCGTCCAGAAGAAGCTGATCGCCGCTACCCAGGACATCATCGCTGCCGATGGTCCGTCCGATGAGCTCAAGGCCGCCGGCCAGGCTTGGATCGACTCCGTCAACGACGCCGAGGCCTCCAAGACCGCTGCTGCTGCCTACGTTGCCGAGCTCGAGAAGTGCGGCTGCGACGCTTCCAAGGCGATCCTCGCCGACAAGGCTTACCTCACCAAGAAGTCCTTCTGGATCTTCGGCGGCGACGGCTGGGCCTACGACATCGGCTTCGGTGGCCTGGACCACGTCCTGGCTTCCGGCCACAACGTCAACGTCTTCGTCTTCGACACCGAGGTTTACTCCAACACCGGTGGTCAGGCCTCCAAGGCCTCGAACCTGGGCCAGGTCGCTCAGTTCGCCGCTGCCGGTAAGGTGACCAAGAAGAAGTCCCTGGCCGAGATTGCCATGAGCTACGGCTACGTCTACGTGGCGCAGGTCGCCATGGGCGCCAACCCGGCTCAGACCCTCAAGGCCATCCACGAGGCCGAGGCCTACGACGGTCCGTCCCTCATCATCGGCTACAGCCCCTGCGAGATGCACTCCATCAAGAAGGGTGGCATGCAGAACTGCCAGGCCGAGATGAAGAAGGCTGTCGAGTGCGGTTACTGGAACCTCTTCCGCTTCAACCCCGAGGCTGCTGCCGGCAAGAAGTTCTCGCTCGATTCCAAGGAGCCCGCGGGCGGTTATCAGGAGTTCCTGATGAACGAGGCCCGTTACGCTTCGCTGACGCGTTCCTTCCCCGAGCGCGCCGAGGAGCTCTTCAAGGAGAATGAGCAGGCCGCTATGGACCGCTATCAGCACCTGCTGAAGCTCAAGACGGTGTACAACGAGGCCTAGGTCTCCCACCGCAGGATCTGAGGGCTGACCTTCGCGGACGTCCTCGGACATGAAAGAACCCCCGCTGCGCACTACGTGCGGTGGGGGTTCTTTCGTCCTGCGGAGTGTCCGCGAAGGTCAGCCCTCAGATCCTGCTACGACTACGTCCTCGGATTGTGTGGGCGGATGAAGGACGTAGTTGGCCGGGTGTTCCGTCCCTTTCGCTGTTTCGCGGCTTTGCCGCGAAACCTCGCGCCACTTTGGGACGCGGGGGAGGACAGGGTTGCTGCCGTCTTTTCGGAGCTCTTCTTTATTCCTTTTGCTGGATGAAAAGCCCCTTGTTTTTGCAGGGGTGCATACTCGACTTATAAGTGCATAGAATCTCGTATAGTGCGAGTAAGATATTGCGCTGTCCGTTTTGTGTTTAGCAGAGATGTAGTTTGCATAATCCGACATAATCCTCGCTTCATTTAAATAAAGTCGCACGTAAATTACGTAGATATGTCTGAGCTGGAGTTCTGTACGCTGAGCGGATAAAAACGACCGTTCACCGTTCCGCTATTTTCAAAATGAATAAAATGAGCGATAAAGAGAATATAAACCTTAATAAACTCGCGTATCGCACGGACGCGGGTTATTAATGGGTTGTAGGCCTTTTACAGAAAGGATTCCAGCAATGTCTAAGCCTCTTGGCAAGCCCGATCGTATTGTCGTCGCCCTTGGCGGCAACGCCCTCGGCAACAACCCCGTCGAGCAGATCGAGGCCGTGAGCAACACCGCCCACGCTCTCCTCGGGCTCATCGAGCAGGGCAATGAGATCATCATCACCCACGGCAACGGCCCGCAGGTCGGCATGATCCAGAACGCCTTCGCCGCTGCCCACGATGCCATCGGTACCCCCGAGATGCCGCTGCCCGAGTGCGGCGCCATGTCCCAGGGCTACATTGGTTATCACCTGCAGCAGGGCATCGGCCGCGAGATGCACAAGCGCTATAAGCGTTGGCACGCCGCCACCGTCGTCACCCAGATCGAGTGCGACCCCGACGATCCCGCGTTCAAGAACCCGACCAAGCCGATCGGCCCCTTCTACACCGAGGAGCAGGCCAAGGAGTTCATGGCCGAGGATCCCTCCAAGGTCTTCGTCGAGGATTCCGGCCGCGGCTGGCGTCGCGTCGTCGCTTCCCCCGATCCCAAGAAGATCGTCGAGGCTGACTCCATCCTCAACCTGCTCGACAACGAGTTCATCGTCATCGCCTGCGGTGGCGGCGGCATCCCCGTCGTCCGCGACTACGAGAACAAGGGCTGCTACAAGGGCGTTCCCGCCGTCATCGACAAGGACCTGGGCGGCGAGCTGCTGGCCGAGGACTGCGACGCCGACGTTCTGTTCCTGCTGACCGCCGTTGAGCATGTCGCCATCAACTTTGGCAAGCCCAACCAGGAGGAGCTCGAGGACCTCACCGCTGATGAGGCCGAGCGCCTGGCCGACGAGGGCCAGTTCGGCAAGGGTTCCATGGAGCCCAAGGTCCGCGCTGCCATCAAGTTCGCCCGTTCCCGCAAGGGCCGCACCTGCATCATCGGCGCTCTGGACAAGGCCGCCGAGACCATGGCCGGCCTCTCCGGTACCCGCATCCACGAGTAGTCTCTACTCTGTTGCCTCTCTCGTGGGTGCCAGGCAAAGCGCCCACAAACTAGCCTCTCTTCCTGAGCCCCGCAGTCCGCTCCGACTGCGGGGCTTTTGCTGTTCACCTAGTCATTGGGGACGTACTTAAATGACTAGTCAAACAAGAGCGTCCCCAATGACCACTCATTTAAGTCTGTCCCCAATGACTAGTAGTAGGCCCACATGGCTTCGACTTCGTTGAGGACCTCTACGACGCCCCAGCGGCGGGCGCTGCGGCTGGCCGAGTTGGGGTCGTAGACGCCAATCTGGTTGGCATCGTCGATGCCGTAGAGCACGATGTAGTGGCCTACGTTGGTAAACGTACCGGGGCGCACTGCGGCGATGACGGGCGCACCCGAGCGAAGTGCTTGGGCAATCGATTCACGATCGTTATAGAGCTGTGTTCCGTTGAGCCCCAGCTGCCACGCACCGCCTGTCATAAACGACCACTCGGTGGCACCGGTGGGGGCGTAGTTGCCGGCTTCGGCCAGTGCGCATATATCGACCGGCGTCTTATCGGTATGGCCGGTCTTAAAGATATAGACCATGGTGAGGCAGGTAGGACCGCAAGCGTTTTCGCGAATAGTGCCACCGGCATAGGGCAGCTCCGACCATGCGGGGTCAATTTGGTAGATGTGGGGCATGGTGCCGGCTTGCCATTGCGAGCGTGGGGTCGAGAACGCAAAGGAGTAACCGGGCGCGACGGGAGCTTTAAGCAGCTTGTCTTCGGCTGTGGGCTCAAGACCGGCTGATCCGTGGGAGATACAGGATCCCAAAAACACAAAGACGAGGCAGGCGGCGATGGAGCAAAGCGTAAGGCGTAGGCGGCGGGCCGGAAGCGCGTGACTTGTGGCGTGCGACGCAGGGTGAGGGGCGGAATTGCCGCGATCGCGTTGAGGTCGCGAAAAGGAGCGCTTGACGTAGTAGTCGGTCTTACGGCGATCGTAGCGGCGTGGCTGCGATGTGTCGGTCTGGCGTTGGCGTGTGCTCGTACTCACGCGGTCTGACTGCTGCACGGTACGGCTTTGTTGCCGCGAAGAAGCCCCGGGCTGCTCTTGGGGGCGCTGCGGGCTGTCGTTGTCGGAGGTGCTTCTGGGCGTTGGCGTGGTGCGGCCGGCAAGGCGCACGCTTTGTGGCCGTTGGTCGCCGTCATTGTATCCGTATGCCATTCGAATCACCTTGCCTCATGTGTAACTTGTCTATCCTACATAAAAAGATGCACGACACATGGGTATGTGCGCCAAAAGCCTGACAAATGGTATGAACGTTGCCGCGCCGCGCGCCAAGCGTCACGGCAACAGGTATTCAAAAGCAGACAAGATGAAAGCGTCCAAGACGAATGACGTCTCCCGCCGTTCGTCCCAAAAACGGTGCCGCTCGTTTTGCAATTCTGCCTTCGGTCGAGCTGCGAGCGGCGCTGCTGCGCCAAGGCCGTATCTTAAAGCCATGGAATAAAAGCGCGCGGCAAAACGGACCGCGCAAGGGGTGACGCCAAGGGCGTCAAACAGGAAAGGAGGGGAACAATGGCGGACAAGAACGCAGAAGTTGCAGTCGAGGATAACGGCGGCATGAAGAAAACGCTTTCGCTCTGGAACTTCTTCACCATCGGCTTCGGTGCCATCATCGGTACCGGTTGGGTTCTGCAGGTCGGCGACTGGATGGTCGTGGGCGGCGGTCCCGTTCCCGCTATGATCGCATTCCTCTTGGGTGCAATCTTCCTCGTGCCCGTCGGAGCTGTTTTCGGTGAGCTCACGGCTGCTATCCCCATCTCGGGCGGCATTGTCGAGTATGTCGATCGTAGCTTTGGCCGTACGCTGAGCTACATCACCGGATGGCTTTTGGCCCTGGGCAACGGCATCCTGTGCCCGTGGGAGGCCATCGCCATTTCGACCCTCGTGTCCGAAATGTTCGGCAGCCTGCCCGGCCTTGAGTGGCTGCGCGCCGTCAAGCTCTACACCATCCTGGGGGCCGACGTTTACCTGTTCCCGACGCTGATCGCGCTCGGCTTTGCAGTCTACGTCATCTTCCTCAATTTCCGCGGTGCCAGCTCGGCTGCCAAGCTCCAGGCCTTCCTGACCAAGGCCCTGCTCTGCGGCATGCTGCTCGCCATGGGCGTCTCGCTGTTCACCGGCTCGCCGGACAATGCCATGCCCGTGTTCTCCCAGGTCACCGGCGCTGGCGGCGGCAAGGCCGCTACCGAGAGCACCAGCCTGTTTGCCGGCATCGTGTCGGTCCTGGTTCTGACCCCGTTCTTCTACGCTGGCTTCGACACCATTCCTCAGCAGGCTGAGGAAGCAGCCGAGGGCCTCAACTGGAACAAGTTCGGCAAGATCATCTCCCTGGCTCTGCTGGCCGCTGGCGGCTTCTACATGGTCTGCATCTACTCGTTCGGCACCATCCTCGACTGGCATGAGTTCGTTAAGAGCCCGGTTCCCGCGCTCGCCTGCCTCAAGGGCATCAACATGCTCCTGTACTTGGCCATGCTCGTCATCGCCACGCTTGGACCCATGGGCCCGATGAACTCCTTCTACGGCGCCACGAGCCGCATCATGCTCGCCATGGGCCGCAAGGGCCAGCTGCCCGAGCAGTTCGCCGAGGTCGACCCCAAGTCCGGCGCCCCCAAGCTCGCCTGCGTCGTCCTGGGTGTCATCACCGTCGTCGGTCCGTTCCTGGGCAAGAACATGCTCATCCCTCTGACCAACGTGTCGGCTCTCGCCTTCATCTTCTCCTGCGGCATGGTCGCCCTCGCTTGCCTGCGCATGCGCTTCACCGAGCCCGACCTGCCTCGTCCCTACGAGGTGCCCGGCGGCAAGTTTGGCATCGGCCTCGCTATCGCTGCCTGCGCTATCATCATCGGCCTGCTCGTGATTCCGTTCTCTCCCGCCTCTCTCAACATGGTGGAGTGGAGCATCGTGATCGGCTGGCTGGCCGTCGGCCTGGCTCTCATGGCCTTCACCAATTCCCGCAAAAAGTAACGCCGAGCCGGGGCGGATCAGGTGCGCGGGACCCTCTCTTCCGCGCACCGAACCCGGCGCCACTTGGGTAGCTTTGTGAGGCCTTAACCCAACACGGCCTCGCCCACTATATGGATCCATAAGGAGGAACCATGTCCACTAAGTATGCAATCGTTGGCGGCAAGCTCATCGACGGTACCGGCGCCGAGCCGGTCGAGAACTCCCTCGTTCTCGTCGACGACAACGGCAAGATCGAGTACGCCGGTGCCATGCAGGACCTTCCCGAGGGCGTTGAGGTCATCGACGCCGCCGGCAAGACCGTCCTTCCCGGCCTGATCGACACCCACCTGCACTTCTCGGGCAACTTGACCGACGATGACACCGACTGGGTCATGCAGCCGCTCCTCGAGAAGCAGGCCGTCGCCGTCAAGCAGGCCTACGACTGCCTCACCCACGGCCTCACCACCGTCTGCGAGATCGGCCGCTTTGGTATCCAGATCCGTGACTGCATCGACAAGGGCGTCTTCAAGGGCCCGCGCGTTCTGGCCACCGGCCTTGGCTTCTGCCGCGTTGCCGGCCACGGCGACTCCCACCACTGCAGCCAGGAGCTCAACAAGGAATCGCACCCCTGGGGCGATCAGGTCGACGGTCCTTGGGATCTGCGCAAGGCCGTCCGTCGTCGCCTGCGCGAGAACCCCGATGCCATCAAGATCTGGGCTACCGGTGGCGGCATCTGGCGCTGGGACTCCGGCCGCGACCAGCACTACTGCTCCGAGGAGATTCAGGCCGTGGTCGAAGAGGCCAAGATGGTCGGCATCCCCGTGTGGAGCCACTGCTATAACAACCACGCCGCTGCCTACGATTCCGTTCGCTTTGGCTGCGAGCAGCTGATTCACGGCTTCGATATCGATGAGCGTACCATGGACCTCATGGCCGAGCAGGGCACCTTCTTCACCCCGACGATCGCCTTCCTGCCCACCTGGTACGCCACCTATCCGCCCGTTTACGTCCCCGAGCTGCACGACAAGTACGAGGGCACCCTGGTCGAGAAGGAGCTGCAGCGCAACTACGACTGCCTGCGCGAGGCCAAGAAGCGCGGCGTCGTCATGACGATCGGCTCCGACTCCTTCTCCTTCGTCACCCCGTACGGCACCTGCTCCATTGAAGAGATGTACGAGTTCGTCGACAAGATCGGCTTCACCCCGGTCGAGACCATCACCTGCGCCACCCTCAATGGTGCCAAGATGTGCCACATCGAGGACGAGACCGGTTCCATCGAGGCCGGCAAGTGCGCCGACCTGCTGGTCGTCAACGGTGACGTCGCCGCCGACATCCACGTGCTCAACACCGACAACATGGACGTCATCATGAAGGACGGCTGGATTGTCGAGGCCGGCACCTTCGGCGAGGCAAACAAGTACAGCGCCTAAGCTACCGTTCATCGATGGCTTGATGTAAAACACAGTATTTGATTGCATAATGCAATGGAGAGGGTCGCTTGCGGCCCTCTTTATTGCTATGGGGTGCGTCAGTAAGAAGGAGATGACGGTGGATCTCAATAGGCTGATTCTGGGCAAGAGCTACAACTCTACCAAGGTCTTTCGTACCGCTCAGCATGTGGTTCAAGCCATCTTGCTCGGTATTGTCGTTCCGCTGCTTATCCTGCTGCTCATCTGGGATCTAACCGATAATCCCAATCCCGTTCCGGCCGTTGTCGTCATTGCCGGCTTGGTCATGCTGTGCTTCTTCTTCTCGTACGTCTTTGTCGTTCCCGACGACCTCACATCGAGTGCAACCGACCGCACGCTCGCCATCGCTTCAAAAATATTCGCCTACACGTCGCGCGGCCTTACGCCCGAAGCTGCCCTGGGCGCCTCTAAGATCATCCTGTCCGAAACTATCGCCTCTGCCATCTGCTTTACCGACGGCAAGCAGGTGTTGGCAAGCTGGGGCGAGGACTCGGCAAAATGCCCCGCGGGCACCCCGGTGGTGCTGCGGACTACGCTCAACGTGATCAACAGCGGTGAGCAAAGCGTGTTCTCGCGCGATGCCTCGACCGAGACGGGTGGCTACTTTCCGCGCCTGCGCGCCGGTATTGTCGCACCGCTTACCGTGCGCGGGCATTGCGTGGGCACGCTCGAGCTGTATTATCCCCGTCTGAGCAGTATCGATATGCGCCAGACGGCGCTTGCCTCGGGCTTTGCCGACCTCATTTCCACGCAGCTTGCGAGCTTTGAGCTCGAGCGCCAGGACGAGCTCACGGCCCGCGTTGAGCTTCGTGCCCTGCAGTCGCAGGTCGACCCGCATTTTCTATTCAATACCATTAGCACGATCGTGTCGCTCGTTCGAACCGAGCCCGACAAGGCGCGATCGCTGCTGATCGACTTCTCCAACTACTACCGTCAGACGCTTTCTGATTCCGATACCCTCACAACGCTCGAGCACGAGGTGGAACAGGGCACTCGCTATATCAATCTTATGCAGGCTCGTTATGGCGACGGCCGTCTGCGCGTCTCGGTCGATATCGACTTTGAGGTGCGCGATTGCATGGTGCCGCCGTTTATCTTGCAGCCGTTGCTCGAAAACTGCATCAAGCACGCGCAGCGCGAGACCGAGCCGCTTTCTATTCGTGTTAGGGCTTTCGAGACCGATGACGGTTTGGAGATCATCGTCGAGGACGATGGCATCGGTATGAGCGAAGAGGTCTGCGCGCATCTGTTTGAGCAACATCGCCTGGAGGAGCCCGAGAGCATTACCGCCGACGGCTCCGTCAAGCGAGGTTGCGGCCTGGCGCTCTTCAACGTGCTTCAGCGCATCCATTTCTTTTACGGAGAAGATTCCGGCATGCGCGTGAAGTCCCAGGAGGGCGTGGGAACGCAGGTCATCGTCGAGCTGAACGGCGAGCCGCATGAGCCGGCGCCGTTGACGGCGTAGCACGCGGTTGGATTGAGAGAAAAAGAGGGGAAGCACATATGTCCGAAGGCTGGAACATCTTGGTGGTTGATGACGAGCCTCCCATTAGGGCTGAGCTACGCTATCTGTTGGAAAAGGATACGCGTGTGGGTCAGATTGCCGAGGCGGGCAATGTCACCGAAGCCGTGGAGTCGATTCTGTCGAACAAGCCCGACGTGTTGTTTTTAGACATTACCATGCCCGGTCGCTCGGGAATTGAGCTTGCCGAGACGCTGCAGAACCTAAAGACGCCGCCGGTGGTTGTGTTTGTGACGGCGTTTGCCGAATTTGCCGCTGATGCGTATAACCTCGATGCGGTCGACTATGTCGTCAAGCCGGTCGAGGACGCACGCCTGTCAAAGGCACTCGACAAGATCGAGGCAGCCTTGGGTGCCCGTCGTGTTATCCATGCTCCGCGCCAGCCTTTGCGTCTGACGGTGGACCGCGGGGGCAAAAAGGTGTTCATTCCCGCCGCAGACGTCTGCTACTTTGAGGCGCGCGCCGATTTTTGCAACGCCATCTGCGCCGAGGGAACGTACCTGATCAATGAGTCGATCTCTTCGCTCGAGCGTCGCTTGGACTCCGAGGGCTTTATTCGCGTTCATCGCAGCTACCTGGTCAATTTGGAAGACGTGCACAATGTTGAGATTGGCTCCACGGGGTTGATGGAGCTCAGGCTCGACCGCGTGAACTCGACGGTACCGGTGTCCCGTCGTCGTGCCGCCGAGGTCAAGTCGCACCTGGGGCTTGCGTAAGAGGCTTGCGTGCCGTCGTTTACCATCGCAGGTTTGGCATGGGCGCGCGGTGGGCATAATGGGTGGCATCGAATGAAATCGAAAGGATCATTATGCCCGCGCTTATCACCCATCATCTGTTTGGCGAGGAAAGCATCGACCGTCTTCCGCAGGGCGTCATCACGTCCGATGAAGAGCGCATTGCCTTTATCTTGGGCAACCAAGGCCCCGACCCGTTTTTCTTTCACATTCTGACACCGCGTGTTTCCGACTGCACGCTGCTGGCGCAGGTCATGCATCGGTCGCGCATGTCTCGTCAGTTTGCGTGCCTGCGCGACGGCGTGTCACATCTGCTGCCGCGCGACGCCAGCTTGGGTCGCGCCTTTGCGCTGGGCCTGCTGTCTCATTACGTGCTCGACCGCAACGCCCATCCCTTTGTCTATGAGCAGCAGTTTGGCATTGTCGAGTCCGATTCAGAGCTTGAGGATTCGAGCAGTCAGGTCCATGCCGTGATCGAGAGCGACCTGGATGTGCTGATGCTGCAGCTTAAACGCGATGGCGCTACGGTTGACGATTACCCGCCGGCGGGCGAGATCGTCACCACCGATCGCATCAATCGCGTGGCCGGCGTGCTGATGAGCTATGTTGCCGGACGCGTGTACGGCATTGACATTCCGGCGGGGGAGTACGGTGCTGCCGTTGCCAATATGCAGCGACTTTACCGCGCGATTGAGCCGGCCGGCTCCGCAAAGACGCGCGCGATCTCGCTGGTTGAGGGCTTGGTGCACGATTACTCGCTGCTCGACGGCCTTGCTCATCGCGTGACGACGGAGTTGCCCGAGCGCACCGGTAACCTGGGCCATCTGACATGGAAGAATCCCTTTACCGACGAGGTCTCGAACGAGAGTTTCCCCGAGGTCTTTGATCGCGCGCTGGGCGATTACGAGTGCACGGTCGCACGTTTTATCGAGACCGGTGACATGGATGCCGTGACCAGTCACGTCAACTACAGCGGTCGCGTGCTCAATGCCGATGAGGAGTTCGACCGCGAGGAATAGGGCCCGTGCGTGCCCCTTTGCCGAATCCTTACCGGCGGTTCTGGACAATTGGGGTACGATAAACTAACTGCATATCGGGCGAATACGAAGGGTCCCTGTCCATGAAATACACCAAGCTCGAGCGTAACTGGGTTATGTATGATGTGGGCAATTCGGCCCTCGTGCTGCTCAATACCTCGGTGGTGCCCATTTACTTTAACGCCATCAATACCGGCGCTTCCTCGGCCGACCTGGTGGTCGCCTGGGGCAATGCACAGACGATCGCCTCGCTGGTCATCGCCATGCTCATGCCCATTCTGGGCGCACTTGCCGACTACGCCGGCAACAAAATCAAGTTCTTCTTGGGCTTTTTCCTCACGGGCCTGGTTCTTTGCCTGGCGCAGGCTATCCCAATGTCCGCCATGGCATTTTTGACCGTGTACGTGCTGTGCACCATCGGCCTTAACTCTTCTATGACGTTCTACGACGCCATGCTGCCCGACGTTACCACCGACGAGCGCATGGACGCCGTGTCCAGCTCGGGTTATGCCTGGGGCTACATCGGTTCCACCGTGCCGTTCGTCATCTGCCTGGCGCTCATCATGGGTGGTCCCGCTCTTGGCGTCCCCACCATGCTGGCAACGCGTCTGTCTTTTATCATCACTGGTGCCTGGTGGCTCGTCTTTACCCTGCCGCTCATTCACGCCTATAAGCAAAAGTATGGTCGCGAGCGCGGTCCCGAGGACACCATCGGCCACATCGTTGGCGGTGTGTTCTCCGAGGTCGGACGTACCATGCGCGAGATCGCCCACAACAAGACCGTGCTGGTCTACATGATTGCGTTCTTCTTCTATATCGATGGCGTCCACACGGTCATTTCCATGGCTACCAGCTACGGCTCGGCTTTGGGCATCGACTCGACCCAGCTGGTACTGGCGCTGCTCGTTACGCAGTTCGTGGCCTTTCCGTCCGCCATCATCTACGGCAAGCTCGCCGGACGCGTGGGCACGCTCAACATGATCCTGGTGGCGGTCGCCGCCTACATGGGCATTGTGCTGTTCGCCGCGTTCTTCCTAAAGACCGCCTTTGAGTTCTGGGTGCTTGCCATTATGGTCGGCCTGTTCCAGGGCGGCGTGCAGGCGCTCAGCCGTAGCTACTTTGGTCGCATTATCCCCAAGGAAAAGTCCAACGAGTACTACGGCTTCTTTGACATCTTTGGTCGTTATGCAAGCGTCATGGGTACCTTCCTAGTGTCGGTCGTTACCTCGCTGACCGGCAACCCGTCGCTGGGCGTCCTTTCTATTGGCGTGCTGCTGATCGTTGGCTTTATGCTGCTGGTTCGCCTGTCCCGCATGACTCGGGCAGCAGAGCATGCCGCATAGGAGTGAGCGGCTATTGTGCCTGTCCACGGTACTCTTTTGGGGTTATCCGCAATAAACATTGCGACTTGCGAGCAATGATTTGCCCAAGTGGGTATGATGGAATCAGCTAGGTCGCGGGGCGTCGCCTGTGTTTGGCGGCGTCCCGTTTTTGTGTTGCAGGGAGGGTAAGGCATGAACGCCACAGTCGTGATTCCAACGTATTGGGCGGGCGATGACGCTTGCGCAAACGCCCCTGGCACCTATGACCATTCGACGCGACTCAACGCCGACAATCCCGAACTCGACCGCTGCTTGGTCTCGCTTGAGCAGGTGTGCGACATTCCGCGCATCATCCTTTTGGTGGTCTGTCCCGGTTCTGCCACAGCCGATGTGTCGCTGCGCGTGCACGAGATTGTCGACGCGCATCCCACGCTCAAGGTCACCGTTGTCACCAACACCCAGGCCTCGCACATCGCAGACCGGGTTGCTCAGATCGCGCCCAAGGGTTCGGGCGAATGCGTGAGCCTGCGAGGCTACGGTGCCATCCGCAACATGGGGTTAGCCTGTGCCGCTGTGCTGGGGCATGACGCGGTTATCTTTTTGGATGACGATGAGACTGTCATCGACGCCGACTTTATGAAGCGCGCGACCTATGCGTTGGGGCAGCAGACGCGTCAGGGCTTGCCGATCTTGGTCAAGAGCGGCTATTTCTACGATCGCGACGGCTCGCCGCTGGCTCCCACGGACAAGGCGGGCATCTGCCATCGTTGGTGGACCAAGCGCATCGAGTTCAACCGTTGGATGAAAAAGGCGCTCTCGGGCACCCGCATCTCGCGCTCCAACTACGTGTGCGGCGGTCTGATGGCCCTGCACGCCCGCGCCTTTACGCGTGTGGCCTTTGACCCGTTTATCACCCGCGGCGAGGACTTGGATTACCTCTTTAACATGCGCATGTTTGGCTACGACGTGTGGTTCGATAACGAGTGGACCGTGCGCCATCTGCCTCCGGAGTCCGAAAAGCGCTCACCGCGCTTTATGCAGGATGTATACCGTTGGTACTACGAACGGGCCAAGTTGACATTCGCCGCGCATCAAAAGGAGCTCATTCCCGTTACGGCGGCATCGCTCATGCCCTATCCGGGCCCGTGGATTTCGCGCGAGCTCGACGACCGCGTGCGCAAGACCGCTATGGTCCGCAGCGTGTTTACCCGCGAGCATGAGGGCTACCTGCGCATTTGGCGCCATGGTATCGGCGAGGCAAAGGCCTATGCGCGCCAAAACGCTGCAAGCTACCTGCGTTTCCAGAGCTTTTGGCCCAAGATCATGGACGGGCTTTGGCGTGACGCACAACTGATCAGTATCCTGGAGGGGGCCGAATGATCGACCGCCGCGCCCAGCGCGATAGTTCAATATCAATCTTTCGCATCATTGCCGTTGCCTGCGCCATTTGCGTGCTGGTGTACTTTATTTTTGCCTTGGTGACCGGTATCGAGCCGATCGCCACGGTGATTGCCTGCGCGCTGCTGTGCATCTTTCTGTGCATCTTTATCTTTTTGACGCTCAATCCCGATTCGGTGCGCTCCCAGTACACCGAGGAGACGCTCTCGGTGGCCTCGGCCATGCTCGAGGACATTAAGGGCGGTCTGACGCAGGAGTCGGCGCGTTTGGTGTGCCGGCGCATTTTGCCCGAGACGCGCGCCATGACGGTGGCCATCACCGACGAGGGCAACGTGTTGGCCTGCGCGGGCGAGTTTGAGGAAAAACTACTGCCAGATTCTCCCATCCACACGCTTGCCACACGCTACGTTATCGAACATGGCATCGTGCAGTCGTTCAACCGTATGGTGGATGTCGTGGGCTCGGATGGCTCGCACAACCAAGTCCCCGCCGGCATTATCGCCCCCATCAAGGTGGGCGATCGTACCGTCGGCACGCTCAAGTTCTACTACAAGACCCCGCGCGCCGTCGACCGTACCCAGTACGCGCTTGCCTCGGGCTTTGCCGAGATTTTGTCCACGCAGCTCGCCATCCACGAGCTCGAGGTACAAAAGGAGCTCACGGCGCGCGCCGAGGTGCGTGCGCTGCAGGCGCAGATTAACCCGCACTTCCTGTTCAACACGCTGAACACCATTGCATCGTTTACGCGCACCGACCCGCTGCGGGCCCGCGAACTGCTTCGTGAGTTCTCATCGTTCTATCGTGCCACGCTCGACAACTCGGGATCGCTTATTCCGGTCTCGCGCGAGGTTGCACAGACCAAGCGCTACCTTACCTTTGAGAAGGCCCGCTTTGGCGAGGACCGCGTGCTCGCGACGTTCGATGTGTCCGAGGACGTGGAAGATACGCTGGTGCCGGCGTTCGTGATCCAGCCGATTGTCGAGAACGCCGTACGTCATGGTATGGGCGATGACGACGCCCTGAGGATCGACGTGACCGTTCACCAAGACGGCGAGGATGCAATCTTGATTGCCGTGGCCGATAATGGCGTGGGCATGGATGAGGGTACCGCCGCCAGACTGTTTGACGAGCGCTCTGCCCGTCCCGACGCCAGCTCTCCCCAGGGTGGCGGCGCCGGTGTGGCCATGCACAATATTTCGGAGCGCATCCATCGCTTTTATGGGCCGCACTCCTATACGCGTGTCGAATCGGCGCCGGGCAAGGGCACCAAAGTGCTCCTTCATCTTGATTTGTCAGAGAGCATCTTTGACATTCAAGAGTAAAATAAAAGGCTACGGGCTCAACGTCATGCGACGGATGCCCGGCGTAGTTAGTTGACGAAAGGTTTTATCCCTATGCTGCGTGCGATGATTGTGGATGATGAGGCGCCGGCTCGCTCGGAGCTTCGCTTCCTGCTCGAGCAAACGGGCAAGATCGGCACGATCACGGAGGCGTCGAGCGTCCGCTCCGCCATCGAGATGCTTATGGAAAGTCGCGTGGATGTCGTGTTTCTCGATATCTCGATGCCCGGTGCCTCGGGCCTGCAACTTGCCGAGGCGCTGCATAAGCTCAAAAATCCGCCGGCGATCGTGTTTGTGACTGCGTATAGTGACCATGCGGTCGAGGCATTCGACGTGGATGCCGTCGATTATCTGATGAAGCCGGTCGAGGAAGCTCGCTTGGATCGCGCGATCGAGAAGGTCATGCAACGCGCCAAGCCGGTTACGGACAGCAAGGTGACCATCGAGCGTATCCCGGTGGAAAAGGGCGGCCGCAAGGTGCTCATTCCCGTGGACGACATTCGCTTTATCATGGCCAAGGACGATTACTCCTGCATCTATACCGTCGATGATCGCTTTTTGTCGACAACCTCGCTGGCGCAGTTTGAGGCCAAGCTCTGCGACTTTGGCTTCTTCCGTGTTCACCGCCGCTATATCGTCAACTTGGCGTGCGTTACGGACGTCGAGACGGTGCCCTCGGGCGCCATCCAGCTGGGCATTACGGGCGTCGACGAACGCGTGCCGGTTTCGCGCCGCCGCGTCGTGCCGCTCAAGAAGGCCCTGAGTCTCTAGCACACTGGCCCCGCAGCCCTGTAGACCCATCGTCTGCGGAGCCGTGGGGCCTTTTTTGTATGTATCTGCCGAATCGTTTTTTGCGGAAGGGATCCCATGAACAGTGCAAGCGCCAAGCGCATCGACATCATCTCGGACACCCACGGCTATTTATCGCCTGCGCTCTTGGATGAGCTTGAGGGCGCAGACCTGATTATCCACGCCGGCGACCTCACGTCAGAGATGGACTACGAGCACCTATGCACCATCGCCCCCGTGCGGGCCGTACTGGGTAACAACGATTACTACCGCGACTACGGCCCCGATGTAGACCGTCTTGCACTCTTTACCTACGAAGGCCTTAAATTCGCCGTAGCCCACTACCGCGAAGACCTTCCGGTGGGATCCGTAGACGTAGCCATCAACGGCCACACCCACGTAACCAAAGAAGCCCAAGTGGGCCGTTGCTTAGTCCTCAACCCGGGCAGCGCCAGCTACCCCAGAGGCACCCGAGGCCCCACCATGGCCAGAATGCTAGTAAAAGACGGCAAGATCATAAGTACCAAGTTTATTGACCTAGACTAACCGCAACAAAAACGGGGGATGCACAACGCATCTCCCGCTTTTCTCTGAGCCAAAGTAAGAAGTCCAACCAGAACAATCAGACCAACCCCGCCGAGGAGCACGCGGGCTAGCCGCGCAGCGGCGCACGCCCGCAAAACTGGTTGAATAATGTGACGGTAGGGAGGGTTTCCGGGGCTGAGGGCGGGGGTTAAGTTTGTCGCGAGTTCCGCACGCAAAGGAAAGCACTTAATGTGCTTTCCGTC
>CATXXF010000018.1 GCA_958403395.1 uncultured Collinsella sp. | reverse complement strand
AATCGTAGCCCGAGACGGTCCCGGGCTGACAATTTCGACTGTAATGGACGTTCTTAAATGACTAGTCAAACAAGAACGTCCCCAATGACTAGTCGTTTAAGAACGTCCCCAATGACTACCAGCTGCCGACTGGGCAGGTTGAGCTGGTATCCTTATGCGGTAATGACTCGATTCGTTAGGATTGCATGTGAGAGCTGCCACTGTCCTTCGTTCAGTTATATATCGCGCCCTGGCCGTTGTGCTTGCCGCGCTTGTCGTGCTGAGTTCTATCGCGCCTGTCCAGGCTTTTGCCGATGACTCTAGTCAGCCAGTCAAAACGGTCCGCGTTGGTTGGCTCGTCAACAACGAGGGCTTCCAGGACGGCACCCCCGGCGAGCGTCTCTCGGGATGGGGTTACGAGTACCTCCAGACCCTCTCGTACTACACACCCGGCTGGCAGTACGAATACGTCTCCGGCACCTTCACCGAGCTTATGGACATGCTCGAGGCAGGCGAGATCGACCTCATGCCCAACATCTCCTACTCCGAGGAACGTGCCCAAAAGCTGCTCTTTTCCTCGAACCCCGAGGGCACCGAGCGCTACTACATCTACGCCAGGCCCGACCGTGACGACCTTGCAAAGGGTGACCCTCAAGCACTCCAGGGTCTCACTATCGGTTGCAACCCCGACGTCATGCAAACCTTCGTTGGCCAGCAATGGCTCGCCAGCGAAGGAATCGCCTGCACATACAAGGAGTATGACGGAGGATCCGATCTCTTTGACGCGCTCGCAAACGACGAAGTCGATGCCGTCATCATGAACGACACAATCTCGTCGCCCAATGCCTCCCCCATGTTCTACATTGGTTCGAACGACTACTACTTTGCCGTTCCCAAAAGCCGCCCCGACCTGATGGACGACATCAATGCTGCCATGACGGCAATCGCCCGCGTCAACCCACGCTATAACGACGAAGTAAAATCTCACTACTCGACCCAAAACAGCGGCTCATCATCGCTCAACGGACCCGAACGTTCCTGGCTCAAAGCAAATGACAACACCATCACGCTCGGCTACATTACGGGCAAACTCCCCTACTGCAACGAGAACGAAGACGGCGAAATGGAAGGCTCGCTCGCATCGCTTGCGACGACGCTACACGATAAATTTGGCATTACGGTCAAAACCGTCGCCTTTGATAGTTACAAGATGATGTCAAAGGCCCTGTCAAAGGAAAGCATAGACGTTGCGCTGCCGGTATACCGAGATTACTGGTTTGCCGAGCAAACAGGCGTTGTGCAGTCGATATCGTTGGGGACCATATCCCTCACCGCCATCCACACCGGCAGCAACCTGAACAAAGACCTTCAGAACATCGCCTGTACCAAATCATCGTTTGTCAACAAAAATGCACTTGAAAGTCTGTTCCCCACAGCGACCGTAACCGAATACCAATCCGACGATGAAGCGTTCGACGCCCTCAGGAAGGGAACGGCGCACTGCATCGTCGCTCCCAGTTCACGCGTAAAAACCATCGGTGACCGTTACGATCTCGAAGACTGCGAGACGACCGAGCTCCCTGACACCTGTGAGCTCTCGTGCTGGATTTCGCGCGGAAAACCCGAGCTGTTGGGAATTATCAACAAGGGCATCATCAATGCCGGAGAATCGCTCTCCGCAAGCAATTTCTCCTCCACGTCGTACACGGCCCAGGAATCCAACACGCTTCAATTCCTTTATCGCAACCGCACCGCCATTGCAGCCACCCTCATCGGTATGTTGTCGGTCGGCATCGTCCTGCTCATCTGGGCGCTCGTGCGCGCTCGAACCGAGCGCAAAAAAGCCGATGCTGCCAACGCCGCTAAGACGGCATTCCTCACGCGCATGAGCCACGACATCCGTACGCCGCTCAACGGTATCCTGGGCCTTATCGAGATCGAGGAATTGAAGGAAGGCGATATGCAAGTCGCCCGCGAGAGCCGTGCCAAGGCGCGCGTTGCCGCCAATCACCTGCTCTCGCTGATCAACGACATCCTCGAGATGGGTAAAATCGAAGACCGCAAGCTAACACTGGAGCATGCGCCTTTTAACCTCAAAGAGCTCTGTGACGATACGCTAGTGCTGTGCAAGCTCCGCGCGTCCAGTAACGGCATCACAATGCAGGACAATAGTCTGCCGTACGCCACGGGGCCATACATGATCGGCAGTCCCACCCATATCCGACAGATCATGATCAACCTGTTAGACAACAGCATTAAGTACAACAAGCACGGCGGCTCCGTCACCTTTAGTTCAAAGACCAAGCCACTCGATAACGGGCGCGCGCTCTTTTGCTTTAGCGTTTCGGATACCGGCATTGGCATGGCTCCCGAGTTTTTAAAGCATATCTATGAGCCGTTTGCCCAAGAAGGTGACGATGCGCGCAGCAAGTTCCAAGGAACCGGCATGGGCATGCCAATCGTCAAGTCGCTTATTGAGCTGATGGGCGGCACCATCGAAGTCACCAGCGAACTCCATGTGGGCACCACGTTCTACGTGGAAATTCCGCTCGATATCGACAAGAACCCCCGGGCGCGGGCGAATACGGTCGAGAGGGCGCTCGACTGCTCACTCGCCGATATGAACGTGCTGCTCGCCGAAGACAACGAATTGAATGCCGAGATTGCCCAGACGCTGCTAGAATCCGAGGGCGTCGTGGTCACCCGCGCCGTCAACGGCAACGAAGTCGTCGATCTGTACCTGTCTCATCCCGCCGGCAGCTTCGATGCGATCCTGATGGACATTATGATGCCGGACATGGACGGCTACGAGGCAACCCGCGCGATTCGTCTGAGCGAGAAGGTCGATGCAGCCGATATCCCCATCATCGCGCTCACCGCCAATGCCTTTGCCGAAGACGCCCAGGCGGCACACGACGCCGGTATGAACGCCCATCTGTCCAAACCGCTCGACCTTAACAAGCTCAAAAACATACTCGCCCGCATCAAGAAAAACGGATCCGTTTCGCTATAGTTTGTGCTCAACAACCATGCCCAGTAGAAAGGAAGCCAACGATGTTTAGGCCCTTACGTCGAAAGAAACGCGCCATCACTGACGAGGAAGCGCGCGAACTGCTCGCTACCTGCAAGCGCGGCGTCTTTGCCGTCAACGGCGACGATGGCTACCCGTACGCCATTCCCGTCAACTACTTCTTTGACCCCGAGCACGACAAGATTTATTTCCATGGCGCCAAGGCTGGCCACAAGGTCGATTCACTCAAGCGCGATGACAAGGTCTGCTTTACCGTTTACGGCAACGAGTGGTACAAGGACGGTGACTGGGCTCCCTACGTTATGAGCACCGTGGTCTTTGGCCGCTGTCGCTTGGCGAATGACACTCCCGCGTTTATCGAAGACAAAGTCCGCCAGCTCGCCCTTAAGTACTACCCTTCCGCCGAGGAAGTCGAAGAGGAAATCGCCAAAGACATCAAGGGCGTCCAGCTCTACGAGATTACGATTGAGCATCTCTGCGGTAAGCAGATTCAGGAAAAGTAAGCCCCAAAAGCAAAACTCACAAATAGCAATATGGCCCGGTTCCAACCCACCTTGGAACCGGGCCATATGCTTATAAAGCGTCGGCGGCTATGTGCGCAAGCGCCTCAACGAGCTCCTGCGAGCTCACGGGTTTACTCAGGTGCGCGTCCATGCCTGCCTCACGCGAAAGCCTGCGGTCGTCGGCAAAGGCGTTGGCGCTCACGGCGATAATCGGCGTGGTCGCGGCATCCTCGCGATCGAGTGCTCGAATCCGACGCGTGGTCTCAAGGCCATCGATGCCGGGCATCATGATGTCCATCAACACCACGTCGTACTCGTGCGGTGCGCTTGCGGCAAACGCCTCAACGGCAGACTCACCATCCTTGGCATGCGTCACGACGGCACCGGCACGGCCGAGCGTAAACTGCGCGATCTCGGCATTCAGATCGTTATCCTCTACGAGCAAAACACGCAAGCCCTGGAGCGCATCGCCATCGTCCGCCTCCACGCGAACTGTCTGAGGAATCTCGGAGCGGTCGCACTTCTCGAACGGCAGGCGGATGGTAAACGTCGTCCCCTGCCCCAAGACGCTCGTAAAGCTCATGGTTCCGCCCATAAGCTCGACCAACTGTTTTGCAATAGGCGCACCCAGGCCAGTTCCCGATGAAGCGCCTTCCACCTGTTGCTCCTCGCGGCAAAATGGCTCGTAGAGGTGCTGCTGGAACTCCTCGCTCATGCCAATACCGTTGTCGGCGATCGTGTATTCATAGACGGGGACGCCCTCCGCTGGCTCCACCTCGCGGCACACCAGGCGAACATAGCCGCCCTGGCGGTTGTACTTGACGGCATTGCCGGCAATATTGAGCAACAAGCGCTTAAGGTGCGTCACGCTCACCCGTGCATAGGGATGATCAAGCGTCTGCTGGTCGCAGATAATTGTCACCAGACGCTCCTCGGCCTGGCGCTCCAGAATATCGCGCACCTCGTGGTTGAGGGTCGCCAAGTTTGTGGGTACGAGGTTCAGGTCGACCTGCCCGCTCTCCAGGCGACTCATATCGAGTGCCTCGTTGGCAAGGTCGAGCAGCAGTCCCGATGCCGTCCAGATTTTTGAGCGGCACTCAGCCTGCTTTTGCAGATCGTCCGCATTGGCATCGCCAACCTCGACCATGCCGCGAATGCCGTTGATGGGCGTGCGCAGATCGTGGCTCATGCGGCGCAAAAACTCCGTCTTTGCCGAGTTGGCAGACGAGGCCTCACGCGCCGCCTTTGCCAGCTTGTCGCCATAGTCGCGCTCCTGCTGCAGCAAGTCCGTCAAACGTCGGCGATCAGCGCGGCGACGCACCATCACAACAACGGCTATAAAACCGCTGTAGAGCGCCAGCACGCCGGCAGCAACAGCCGCGACGACCTCGAAGTAACGCCGCGCCGGAGCATAGGTGTACACATAGAATTTGTGCGCTTTTCCAAATGTGCCCAAATACCACTCGCCGTCGGCGTTAATCAATTTGACCTTACCGGCCAGGCATCGATCCTTAATACCGTCGACAATGAAGACATCCGTCGCAGGCAGATCGAACACGCCCAATACGGTGGGTTCAACGGCATTGGTCGCAACGACCTTGCCGTCGCTTTCGATCACGATATTGCCGCTATCGATGGTTTCATAGCCATCAAGCAAGCTCTGCAGTTTGAGTGTATTGCTTGCAACCGCCTTCGCGCTCTGATGCCTTACCGCGATAACGATGCCCTCGCCATCCTGCCGAGTCACGCAGCCAATGTCTGCGACCGAATCATCCGCAAGCGTGATGCGGGCGGTATAGGACTTAAGCGGATGAGTTGCCACCTCAAGCACGGGTGATTCTTTGAGATACGTAGCGAGCGACCCGTAGTCCACATCGCCCGTCGAGGACTCGGACACCAAATTGCCCGATGCGTCCGTCACGATCAGCGCGCTCACGTTGAACTGCTCGGCATATTGCTCCAGCATGGCGTTATCCACCGAACCGTCGCGCTCCATATCGCGAGCCGCCTCTCCGGCAATCTCCATAACACGAATCAGGTTTTTGGTCGTATAGGCGCTGTTGAATGCATCGTAGGAAAGGCTCTGCGTCGCCACGTAATCGACAACGTCGGCAAAGCGCTGCTCGGCTTGGGCCGTCGTGTAACCATAGCTCATCATGCCGGCAGCAACCGAGAGCGCTATCCCCAGCAGAGCGACAAGGAGCCATGCCCCTGCCGAACGATTGTCCCGCTCCTGAGCGGCGCGGTCGGGTGCGTCGATCATGACAGGCCCTCCATATTCAAAAATGGCGAAGGGTCATCAAAGTACTTTGACACCAGGCGTTCCATGGTGCCATCGGCAAGCATTTCCTGGTAGGCATGAGCGAGCTTGACGTCGATGCCGCGCGTATCGTTGATATCGAAAGCGGTGCCCAAACCGACCTCTAGCAGCGGCTCATCCAAAATGCGATATGTCACACCATAGTCTTTTTCGTAGGTGAGCAGCGAGGACTCATGCGCGGCGATAGCGTCGACCAGGCCCTCGACGAGCGCCGGGTTCAGGTATGAACCGTCCGAAAAGCTGTAGAGTTCCTTGATCTGCGGAACGTTTTCATTTGTACGATTGAGCAAAATGTCCTCGGGCTTGGTGGTGGACTGGACCGCCACGACCTTATCCTCAAGATCCGCAAGCGTGTAGATATCGCTCTGGGGATCGACCGCGACCACCTGGCGGCTCGCAAGGTACGGGCCGGCCCAACGATACTCGTTTTCGCGACCCGTCATGCTAAAGCTGCCCATGACGCAATCGAGTTCGCCGCTCGCCAGCAGCTCGTTCTTCTTTTCCCAATCGATCAGCTGGTACTTTGGTTTGTAACCAATGCGGGCCAAAGCCTCGGTCAATATCTCAACATCCAGGCCAACGATATCGCCGTACTCGTCGGTATACACAAACGGTGGATAGAGGTCGCTGCCGACGTTGAGCGTCTTGAGGTCGTCTTTGACCTGCGAGGCGTCCAGACCTTTTGATGCAGACGTCGAGGCTTCGCCATTACGCCCAGAACAGCCAGCTATCGCTACGACAAAGGCACTCGCCACCGCAAGCGCAACAAACAACGATATGGCAACCGAGCGACGGGGTCTTTTCATCGAGCTCCAGACGATCCTGTTTACAGACTGAAATGGTTAAAGATAATAGCAAACGAAACCACTCGAGTGCCCAATGGTTACAGACGTTCTACCATGCGGGGCCTTCTAGCCGACTTGGCAGAAGGCCCCGCATGCAGCGCACACTTACCGTGCATTAAAAACGTAGCGGTCCAGGCGGTCGCACGCTTCCCTCACGCGCGAAAGCGGCAGCGCCAGATTCACGCGAATGTGGCAGGGCCCGTGGAACGGACGGCCATCCTGATACCCCACGCCCACGCGGGCGCCCTCGTCGAGCAGCCACTGAATATCGCGGCCATGTTCGCGGCACCACTCGGTGCAGTCCAGAAACACCATGTACGTGCCCTGCGGACGCGAAAACGCGACGCCCTTCCAATGTTTTTTTGCATACGTGCAGAAGTACTCGATATTGCCGGCAAGCACCTGGTTGAGCTCGTCCACCCACTCGTAGCCCTGCGGCTGGTAGGCACCGATAAGCGCATGCATGGAGAGGACATTCATCTCGTTGTAGTGGGTCTTGTTGGACACGGCGCAGATGCGGTCACGCAGCGTCTCGTTGTAGACAATGTGGTAGCTGCCGACAAGGCCCGCCAGGTTAAACGTCTTGCTCGGCGCATAGAGGGCGACCGTGCGCATGCGGGCATCCTCACTCACCGACTGCGTCGGGATATGCTTGTGCCCCGGCAGGATGATATCGGACCAAATCTCGTCCGAGATCACCACGCAATCGTGCTGGCGATAGATGTCCATGGCGCGCTCGATTTCGTCGCGCTCCCATACGCGGCCGCAGGGATTGTGCGGCGAGCAGAACACCACGGCATGAATGTGGTTTTGGGCGAGTTTGCACTCCATGTCCTCAAAGTCCATGCGCCACACGCCCTGGTCGTCGAGTTTAAGCGGGCTGTGGACAATGCGATAGCCCGCGGCTTCGATGGACTTGGTAAAGCCGATGTAGGTAGGGCTGTGGACCAGCACCGCATCGCCCGGCTGGACATACGCGCGCAGCGTCGACACGACACCGCCCAGCACGCCGTTTTCGTAGCCGATATGTTCAGGACGCAGACCCTCGACGCCATTGCGGCGGCTCTGCCATTCGATGATGCGGTCGAAGTACTCGGGACGCGGATTGAAATAGCCGAACATGGGGTGCTGGGCACGCTGAATGATGTGTTCCTGGACCGTGGGCACCGTGGCAAAATTCATGTCGGCCACCCACATGGGAATGCGGTCGAAGCCCTCGTCGGGTGCGTTCGGAGCCATACCGGGGATCTCACCCCAGGAGTCAACGGCTATGGAGTCCATACCGTGGCGGTCGATAAGCGAGCTAAAGTCGTATTTCATGCTGAGCCCCCGTGCAAAGTGATTGTTTTGGTAGGCGTTATTGTCCACCAGCGTGGGCGGTTTTGGCGCGGGGTTTGGCGCTTAATTTGACGGGTGCGGACGAATGGCTGGTTAGTCTCGTGCGTCGTTGACGGCGACTACGGTTAGCTGGGTTTCATCGACCGTAAAAGATATGTCGAGCCCGGCGTAGGCCAGGTGATAGACGCGGTTTGGCTCGTGTTTGCTGCCTGCACGGCGCGGATCTTGGCGGAGCACCTCTATCAAGCCGGGGAGCTTTGCGGGCGGGACTGTGTCTTGCAGCGCCTGCGGGAACTCGACGTCGAGCTCTTGCCACGGAGCATCCTCAATCCAGCCGCCGGTCGCATCCAGGTGGCAATCCGCAAACGGAATGTAGGGCTTGATATCGTAGATGGGCGTGCCGTCGCGCAGATCGGCCCCCAGCACATGGATGATGGGGCCGTCGTCGGTAAGCTCCACGCGGTCGAGCTTAACGCAGGTGAGCCCAATGGGATTAGGGCGAAACGGACTGCGCGTGGCAAACACACCCACGCGCTCGGCTCCGCCCAGACGCGGCGGGCGCACGGTCTTCGACCATTTTGCGTTGGTTCCGGACCTGTCCCGCGTCTTGGCATCGGCGGCTATGTCCTTAGCCGTGCCGCCGGGTGTGCCGTTTTCAAAACGCCACAGCAGCCATAGGTGAGAGAAGGAGTCCAAGCCCTCAACTGCTGCATTGGAGGCAAATTCCGGCTCAAAAACGATGTGTCCCTGCAGATGAGGCGCCAAAAAGCTGTTGCGCGGAATGCCGAACTTCTGCGGCAGGTCGGTATGTATGTGTGCAATAGGTTCCATGCCGGTCATTGTACGGCATGGAGGTGTGGGGCGTTGCGCGCAATTCTTCGCCGCAGTCCTCCGTCGTGCAACCAACGGTTGCTTGGAAGGGCGCTTGCCGCCGCGTATGCTTAAGCCATCAACCAGCAGAAAGGAGCCGCTATGGCCTTTGCAGAAAAGCTCATTGCCATCCGTCGCGCCCATCACCTTACCCAAGAGCAGCTCGCCGCCAAACTCTTTGTCACGCGCCAAGCCGTCAGCCGTTGGGAGCGCGACGAGGTCACCCCGGGCATCGACATGATGAAGCTCATTGCCGCCGTAACCGGCGAGCCACTGTCCCACCTGCTCGAAATGCCCGAGCATTATTGCCAGAGCTGCGGCATGATGCTCACGCCCGACGACTGCGGCACCGACGCCACGGGCGCCACGACCGACCATTACTGCAAGTGGTGCTACGACCACGGCAAGTACACCTACGACACCACCATGGAGGCGATGATTGAAGATTGTGCCCCGCGGCTGGCGCAAAACACCGGCATGTCGCTCGACGAAGCCGTCTCACTCATGGGCGCCGTCCTGCCGCAACTGGAGCGCTGGCGCACCGTGCAGGAAAACGAGGAGCGCTACGGTGCCGAGGCGCGGGAGCGCTACGGCGACGAGGCGATCGACGCAGCAAACGAAGCACTGCTGGACATGGACCCCGAGACATGGAACGACATGAAGGAACTTGAACGCGCTGTTCTGGGCCAGCTTTCGATTGCCATGGGCATTGGCGACCCAGAGAGCAACGAGGCCCACAAACTTGTCGCGATGCACCGTCGATGGATTGCCCTTAACTGGGGACACGAACCCCAAGACGAAGCATACCTGGGCCTCGCCAATGGTTATCTTGCCGACCAGCGCTTTGTTGACTACTACGACAAGCCCTGCGGCACCGGAGCCACGGCGTTTCTGATCCAGGCCATCGAGTCGTCGTTGACGCGCGCATAGACCGCGGCTGCTTTGGGTATTTCAATCGAAACCTCAACCGATTGGAGACCCATGGCTACTGATCACGAGCTCGTGCTCTACGTTTTGACCGGCTGCCCGTATTGCATAAAAGTCAAGCGATTCCTTGCCGATAACGGTGTGACCATCCCCGAGCGCAATATCTCGACCGATACCGAAGCCGAGCAGACACTCATCGCCGTCGGCGGAAAACGCCAGGTTCCCTGCCTGTTCATCGACGGAGAGCCGCTCTACGAGTCGAGCGACATCATCGCATGGGTACAGAAGAACCTGCTCTAGTACGCGCATCCCGTCCGTCCAAGGCCCCACCCCATACGGCCTAAACATGTACACCAGCATCCAAAGTCGACATTTTTCGGCATCTTTGGATGCTGGTGTACAGCTTTTGCGGGCAGTCATCGGGGACGTTCTTAAATGACTAGTCGTTAAAGAACGTCCCCAATGACTAGCTAGCCGTGGAAGCGGGCTATGGGCGAAAGTGGCTGCTCGCGAAAGACGCGCTCGACGGCGGCGCGGTATTCGTCGACCTTTTTAGTCTTACGTACGAGCTTGTGAACGGTAGTGGGGTCGGCGAAAGCGCACTTGGCGTAGAACCACCACTCCTTCATGCGGAAGACCGCATTGCCGCCAATCTCTTCTGCATATGCCGCAAACAGCGTGTCGTGGAAGCGCTGCAGCTCAGCAGCCGTTGCAGCAGGGCCGCCCTTGACCATGCGAGCCAGAGCGGGGTTCGCGAGCAGGCCGCGCCCCAGCATTACATGACGTGTGCCGGGATAGGCCTCCACCAGCGCATCCATGTCCTTAAGATCAAAAATATCGCCGTTGTATGCCACCGGAAACGGCGCACGTTCCAGCGTCTCGCCATAAAACTCTTTGCGCGGCGAGCCCGCATAACGGTCCTTCTGCACGCGCGGATGCACGATCAGCTCTGCCAGCGGCATGCGGCAATATAGATCGAGTACGCGCTCGTATTCGTCGTCGCTCTCCAACCCCAACCTGGTCTTGACCGATACCGGCAGCGGAGAGCGCTCACACACGTCACTCAAGAACACCTCAAGCTCGTCCAAGTTGCGCAAAAAGCCCGATCCTTTGCCCTTGGCAACAACCGTCCCCGAGGGGCAACCCAAGTTGAGATTGACCTCGCGATAGCCCATGTCGGCGAGCACCTGTGCCGCCCACACAAACTCGTCCGCGTTCTTGGACATCAGCTGAGGCACAACGTTGAGCCCCTGGTTATTGGCAGGATCGATCTCCTTAAACGCCTTGCCGCCAAAGCGGTTTCCCACCCGCGGCGGCGGCAAAAACGGCGTGTAATAGCAATCGAGCGCGCCGAAGCACTCCGCATGCACGCGACGGAACACATGCCCGGTAATCCCCTCCATAGGGGCCAACGATAGAATCATCTACTCTTCTCTCATATCAACGAACGTGACAAAGGGACTGTCCCTTTGTCACATTATTCGGAGCGCAGGGCTTCGACGGGGTCCTTCTTGGATGCGCTGCGGGCAGGCAGCAGGCCGGCAACGACCGTTAGCAGCACCGAAATTGCGATGAGCACCAGCGCATCCTGCACGGGCAGGCTCATCAGGTTGGGAACCTGTTTGGCAGCAAGCGCCCAGGTATTAACCGGAAAGCTCACGGCCACCACAACGACAACGGCAAAGACGCCGGCGATGAGGCCCTCGATAAAAGTCTCGGCGTTGAACACGTTGGCCACGTTGCGCTTTGACGCGCCAATCGCGCGCAGGATGCCAATCTCCTTCTTGCGCTCCAGCACGCTGATGTAGGTGATGATGCCGATCATGATGGAGCTCACCACCAGGCTGATACTCACAAATGCGATGAGCACCAAGCTGATGGTGTTCACGATGTCGGTCACCGAACCCATGATGATGCCCATGTAGTCGGTGTACGAAATTGCCCGATCATCATGGCCAGCGGCTTTGACCTGTTTGTTGTACGCATCGATGTGATCGAGCACGCGCTCCTTGGCCTCAAAGTCGCGCGGGAAAATCTTGACCGAGATGGGGTCCGCCTCATCCGCGTAGCCCAACGTGGTCAGATTGTTGTCGTAGGTGAGCTTCGACGCCTTGGCGTAACTCATCATGAGCGAACTCAGATCCTCGGCGTCCATGTTGAAATGGATGGCACGAGCAAAGGCACTCGCATCCACGTGCATGGCGCTCGCCAGGTTGGCAAAACTCGAAGACATCTGTGTCGCCATCTGGTCCATGAGCCCCGCCGCGCCCGCCTTAAGCTGAGCCGACACCGTCGCCGCAATCTGATCGCTGATCGACTTCATCACCTGATCCATAGCCTGCTGCAAATACGAAGCCAGCTGCTTTTGCACATAGTCGGTCATCGCCTGCTGCAGGCGCTCGGCCAGGGCATCGCCGCCGAGGGCTTTGAGCTGGGCCTGGATTTGCTGGGCTGCCGCATCATTCTCAAGATACGCCGAGAATGCGGCTGCGAGCTTCGACGCGTCCTTAAGGTCCTCGGGCGTCAGGGCCTTAAAGTGATCAGACTGCAAAAAGCCCTCAAACAGTTGGTTGGCAAGCGTTCCCACCTGCTGCATTTGCTCGGGTGTGAGCTCCAGACCGTCAAAGATGCCCGAGAAATCTGGGGTCGGCGCCTTGGCCATGATGTCGCTGAAGTCGATGTCCTTCCCAACGCCCGAAAGGTCAATGTCCAGCCCGGACAGGTCAAGACCCGACAGGTCCATGCTGTCGGCAACACCCGAGAGCGCAGATGCATCGAACGAGAACGCGCTCTTCAGTGCCGCCTCGTCCACGCTGAACATACTGCCCAGATCCACGCCTTGCTTGGCCTCGCCTTGCAGTTCGTCAAAAGTTTTGCCCGTAAAGACATCCGTCTCGGGATGAGCTAGCTGCTCCTGCACAATCTGCGAATCGGTCGCGCGCTCCATAAGCTGACGAGTCAGCGCGTGTGTATAGGCAATACCCGGAGACAACGCGCTGGCGTTGGCCGTCTCGTTAGGTCGCACCACGCCCACAATACGCACGTCAATACCGTCGGCAACCTTGGCGGCCATAAAGTCGGCGTCGCCAGACATGTCGGTCCACATGCCGGTCTCTTCGTTTTTGCGATAGGCATCGGCCGGCGACAGCACCTTAAACGTCGTGGACAGCGCATCGTCGTAGGTAAAGTCGGTGCCGGTCTCGGGCGTCTCGACCTTGCCGTCGGCCGCCATGGCACTGTTAACCAGGTCGTTGAGCTCATCGATATCCAGCGAACCGATGCTGTAGAGCGTGTAGTCGCCCACCGTGCCACGGCTCGAAAGCACCATCACGGCTTCGTTAGCAGACGTAGGCCAATGGCCGGCGACGACATCGTACTGGCTGTCGAGCAGGCTCTGGTCGTCGATCATCTCGTTAAAGACCGAGGTTCCCATGGATTCCATGCTCACCGTTGCCGCCGAGCTCGCGCCTCCGCTCATGGCCTCGGTCATGGCGTTGGGTACCAGCCGGACAGGCTTCTTATCGCCCTTGCCGGCACGATAGACAACCGGCGATACACCGTAACCGTACTGAATGGCGTTGACCTCTTTATCGAGGCCGTCGCCACCGGCATCGAGCCATGCCTTAAAGCTCGTCATGTCGTTAGACTTAACGCTCGCAAACATATCCTTTACGGCCGTAACCACGGGAATTCTATCGGTTCCCTTAGCCTTGCCGCCGGCACTGTCGTCAGACGAATCCACATTTTCAGGCGAGTCATCATCCGCAGCCCCCTGCCCGCCCATCATGGACGACAGGTCGTAATCCTGCTTGGAAATGGTAAGTGGGTAGCTCGAGAGCGTATCCTCCTCGACCTTTTTGATGTAGCCGTTTACGCCGTTGGACAGCGCCAGAATCGCCGCGATACCGATAATGCCAATCGAGCCCGCAAAGGCAGTCATGGCCGTACGGCCCTTCTTGGTCATAAGGTTTCGGGCAGAAAGCCCCAGCGCCGTCACAAAGCTCATCGAGGTTTTGCGCGTAGGCTTGGCCTCGCGGCGCATGGCGTCAGCGACATCGAAAGGGTCGGAATCGTCGGTGATTTTGCCGTCCGCCAGGTTAACGATGCGCGTGGCGTACTGGTACGCCAGCTCGGGATTGTGCGTGACCATGATGACCAGGCGGTCGCGCGCAACGTCCTTAAGCAAATCCATAACCTGTACGGATGTCGTCGAATCCAAAGCGCCGGTCGGCTCGTCGGCCAGCACAATCTCGGGATCGTTGATCAGGGCGCGGGCAATGGCCACGCGCTGCATCTGTCCGCCCGAAAGCTGACTCGGGCGCTTGTTCACGTGCTCGCCCAGGCCGACTTTCTCCAACGCCTCGCGCGCACGTTGGCGGCGCTCGGCATGCCCCACACCCGTGAGCGTCAGCGCTAGCTCAACGTTTTCCAAGATGGTCTGATGTGGGATAAGGTTATAGCTCTGGAACACAAAGCCGATGCGGTTGTTGCGATAGGCATCCCAATCGCGGTCACGGAAGTCCTTGGTCGAGATGTCATCGATCAGCAGGTCACCGGAATCGAAATGATCGAGCCCACCGATAACGTTGAGCATCGTGGTTTTACCCGAGCCCGAGGGACCCAGAATGGCCACGAACTCGTTATCGCGAAAAGCCAGGCTTACGTTGTCGAGTGCCACCTGCGTAAACGACTGCGTAACGTACCTTTTGCAAATTCCTTTGAGCTCCAGCATGGACGGCAACCTCTCCTGCGCAGGCACCCTGCCCGCTCTCCTCCGCCGTTCGTATTCGACGCGTTTGTCCTACTCTATCCCCATTTTTTGTCGGCGCCAGTGAGGAATGTAGGGAACCGCATCAAAAAACGAACGGGACGGTGCCCAAAAAAGAGGCCCCAAGTGGGGCCTCTATATGGTGGAGATTATCTTGAAAGGCAGCGGACTACTCCGCACAGCGGCACACGATCCTCGCGATGCTTTACGTGTTTTTTACTGCTCGCTATTCGCAATCGCCTGGTCGATAAGTTTGTTGAGTGCTGCGCGCTGCTCGGCGGAGCTGATGGCTCCCACGATTGGATCCCCTACGATGTTGCCATTCTGATCGATGACATACGTTGTCGGGAACGAGAACAGATTTGACGTAAACTTACCGGCCTCGCTATCCGACTTGAACCAGATGTTCTTATATGTCACGCCCTTCTTGCTCAGCACGTCCTTGGCATCTGCAATCTCGCCCTTGTTGCCATCGAGCGTAAAGGAGTTGACGCCCACGACCTGGCCGCCCTTCTCGGCAAGCTCCTGATTCAGTTTCTCAAGATCGCCCAGCTCGCCCACGCACGGCTTGCACGTGGTGAACCAGAAGTTCATGACGGTGACCTTGTTCTTAGAGAACAGCTCGTCGCTGCTCACGTCGTTGCCATCCAGGTCCTTGCCCGTAAAGCTGGGGAACTTCGTCGCCTCGCTCGAAGCATTGGCGCCAGCCGTCATGCCAGCGGCCGAAGCGTCGACGCTCTCGCCTTCGCTCGGTGTGCTTCCACAGCCGGGGAACTCCTTCTCCAAGCTCTCGAGCTTGTCCTCGATCTCCTTGATCTGCTGTGCACCGGCTTTGAGCGTCTTGAGCTCATCCGCCGTAAACTCATCCTTGGCACCGTCGATGGTCTTGAGCAGGAAATCGCCGTAATTGCTACCGTCCTCAATCATTGCCGATTCTTTATTTGCCGCATTGAATACCTTTTCCCACAGTGCGTTATCACTCGAAAGGATATCATTCTCCTTTTTCATGAGTTTTGCATACAACTCGGCGGCCTCGTCGGCATTGGTCGGCTTCTGCGCAGTGAGTTCTGCGATCTTAGGATCGGAGCTCGCAGATTCGCTCGCATTGCCACCGGGCGCCGAACATGCCACAAGGCACAAGGCCAATACCGGCACCATAAACAGGGCCGCAATCTTAGAAAGCTTCATGGTCATTCCTCCGTTTTGTCGAAGCTTGTTTACTTTTTATCGGCGGTCAAGGGGAGCTTTTCCGCCGACACATCCAGGCCATAGCGATAGCTGATGGCATCGACGGGACAGGCCCCGATGCACTTTCCGCACCGGATGCATTCGGCATGATTGGGCGCGCGGACCACATCAACGTCCATCTGACAAACCTTTGAGCACTTGCCGCACGAGACACATTTGCATGCATCGACCCGGATCCCCAGTAGGGATACCTTATTCATGAGCGCATAGAATGCGCCGAGTGGACAAATCCATTTGCAGAAGGGGCGGTAGAACAAAACGCTCAGCACTACCACGGCAATGAGAACGGCAAGTTTCCAAGTAAAGAGATGTCCCAACGCAGATCGAATGCCGGCATTGGCAATGGCCAGTGGAATGGCGCCCTCGAGCACGCCCTGCGGACAGATGTACTTACAAAAGAACGGGTCGCCCATGCCCACGTCGTTAACCACCAAGACGGGCAGCAGCACCACAGCAAACAGCAGCACGACGTACTTGATGTACGTGAGCGGCTTAAGCTTTTTCGTGGAGAACTTTTTGCCGGGAATCTTGTGAAGCAGTTCCTGCAGCCAGCCAAACGGGCACAAAAACCCGCATACAAATCGTCCCAGCAGCACGCCGAGCAAAATGAGCGTACCGGTAACATAGTAAGAAAAGTTGAACTTGGATGAACCTACCACCGACTGGAACGACCCGATGGGGCACGCACCCGATGCCGCAGGGCACGAATAGCAATTAAGTCCAGGTACGCAGACTGTTTTTCCCGCGCCCTGATAGATGCTTCCTTTGACGTAGTTTGGCAGGTGAATATTGGTGACCAGCGTCGCCGCCGCCTGAATGAATCCGCGAAATCGGGCCAAAACATGCGACGCAGTGTTTTCTCTTTTATCCAATTCCGATACACTCCAAGCACAGCCTAATCGCTTTGGCCAGCACGGCATCCGCCTCGCCACGCATAACACCAAAGCACACCATGGTGATTCCGACGATCAACAAAGCGACCTGTACCACGGGTTTTACCGCTTTGAACAACTCGACCACTCCTTTCGTTACGCGACCATTGGACCATATCGACTATAAAATCCGTGTTAAGCGCGATTTGGAATGTGCAGGGAGACTGTTATGCGTATTTTGATCGTCGAAGACGAGCGAGCACTGTGCGATGCAATCGCGCGCAGCTTGCGAAACTTGGCGTACAGCGTCGACTGCTGTCACGACGGACAGGAGGCGCTCGACCTACTGGACGTTGAGGCCTTCGACCTCGTGGTGCTCGACCTCAACCTTCCCCGTATCGACGGCATGACCGTGCTCAGGGAACTTAGGAAAACCGACTGCGAGACCAAGGTACTGATTCTGTCCGCACGTTGCGAAATATCCGATAAAGTCGCCGGACTCGATGCCGGCGCCAACGATTACCTTACCAAGCCGTTTCATCTGGACGAACTTGCGGCAAGGATCCGCAGCCTTACCCTCAGGCGCTTCGCACAAAGCGACATAGTATTAACCTGCGGAAAGCTCCGCTTTGACACCAAGGCGCGCATCGCTTCCGTGGACAGCGAGGCTCTATCTCTTACGCGCAAGGAAACGGGAATCTTGGAATACCTGATGCTTAATCAGGGGCGTCCGGTAAGTCAAGAGGAGCTTATCGAGCACGTTTGGGATAGCAGCGTGAACAGCTTTAGCAACGCAACCCGCGTTCATATCTCGTCACTCCGCAAAAAGCTGCGCAGCGCTTTGGGATACGACCCGATTCGCAATCGGATTGGAGAGGGCTACGTTATGGAGGATGGAGAATGAAAGGGCTTTCGCTGCAATGGCGCATAACGATTATGACGGCACTGCTCACGTGTGCGGCATGCGTGCTGACGAACTGCCTGGTCGGCTATACGGGCATGCGCTACATGGATGTCATCGGCAGCGACATCTCGGCCCTTAGCGCAGCCGGCGTAGATGCACCTCAGGCGTTTGACCCAACGAAGGGGAGCCTCGATGACGAGGTCACGATCGTCGTAAACGACGCACAGGAGTCTTTTGGCACGACAGCCTGGTACATCACGGCTGGAGTCACACTCCTTGGCGGCGCGCTGGCGTACTTTGTGAGCGGCCGTGCACTCAAACCGCTACGGGCTTTTGCAGCCCAGGTTGAGCGTGTGCAGCCTGACAACCTAAGCGAAATCAAACTCAGTGAAGATGTGCCCACCGAACTACAGCGATGCAGTGCCTCTTTCAACGACATGATCGCCCGTCTTGGCGAAGGATTCTCTGCACAGCGTCAGTTTACCGGCAACGCCGCACACGAGCTGCGCACCCCGCTCGCCCTTATGCAAGCACAGATTGAACTATTCATTTCCGAGCACTCCGGTTTGCAACCCGAAACAGCCGAGCTGCTCGGCCTGCTACAAGAACAAACCGAGCGCATGTCTCGAATGGCCAAGGTATTGCTCGAGATGAGTGAGCTCCGCAGCGTCCCTTGCGAGGACGATGTGGAACTTGGTCCTTTGTCCGAAGAGGTCCTCACCGACCTTGCGCCACTTGCCGAAAATAAGGGCATAGCCCTCAATTGTGCTGGAGACGCTTTAGTAATCGGGAGCGACACGCTCCTCTATCGGCTGGTGTTTAACCTGGTCGAAAATGCCATCCGCTATAGCCGTACCGACTCGAGCGTTACCGTCTCCATCTGCGACAACGACAGCCATGTGTTCCTGCGAGTCGAGGACCAGGGCCCGGGAGTACCCAAGCAGTACCGTGAGAGCATCTTCCAACCGTTCTTTCGCCTGGATAAATCCCGCAGCAGGGCATACGGCGGCGCAGGACTCGGACTAGCACTCGTTTGGGAGATTGCAGCGCTTCACGGTGGCGCTGTAGAGGTCGAAACAAGTTCCGAGAACGGGACTACCATGCTCGCAAGCCTTCCAAAACGATCCGCAGCGTTAACCGAACAGTAAAACGAAAGGGGTCCCGAGCAACAGGAGTACAATTGCTGCTATTGTTGCCAGCTGTTGGGAGATGGAAGATGGACTGCGATGGCTACCCATACGTTCCCATGCCGTTGATGTGCACTGCCTTTGTGCCGGGGCAGATTGACGCTGCGGTTGCAAGCATTTCCGACCCCGATTCGCGCGCCATTGCCACGGCAGAAGCGCTGTACTTTCGCGGACAGGCCACCCTCGCTGCCAAGACGGCGCGCCCCTATCTTGACGCCACCGATCCCGCACCGCGCTATTCCGCATGCTTTATCTGCGGATATGCCAGTCTGTCGCTCAACCGTATCGCCGACGCCCGTCGGTGCCTTGCGGGCATCCTCGATACGCCAGCCGACAAAGAATCGCCCGCCATCCACGCCACGCATATCCTGTTCGCCTCGGCCGCGAGCGTCCTGCTGCACTTGCCTTCCCCGTATTCTGCCGAAGAGTTTTATCCACTTGCGGCGCATCTGCCCGAAGGCCTGCGCCTGTTCGCCAGCTACGTGATGGCGCACGCCTTGTATCTGCGCGGCGAATACGGCCGCAGCCTAGGCATGGCGGAAAACGCCCTGATTATGAAACAGGGAAGCTATCCCATCTCGGAACTATTCCTGCACCTGGCAGCTTCCATGGCATGCATGAGCCTCAAGGACATCGACGCCGCAAAAACGCACTTCGGAGCTGCTTGGGACATTGCGCGCCCCGACGGCCTTATCGAGCTCATCGGCGAACACCACGGCCTTTTGCAGGGACTCATCGAGGCATGCCTAAAATCGCAATACCCTGACGATTTCGCACGCATCATCGAGATTACGTATCGATTCAGCTACGGCTGGCGGCGCATCCACAACCCCGATTCGGGCGAGGACGTGGCTGACGACCTGACGACCACAGAGTTCACCATGGCCATGCTCGCCTGCCGCGGATGGACCAACGCCGAAATCGCACGCCATATGGGAGTATCGCCGGGCACTGTCAAAAACCGCCTATCCAGTGTGTATGCAAAGCTTGGCATCGGCACGCGCACCGAACTGGTCGCGCATATGCTGCGTTAGCGGCTAGACTGTCTAGCGCAGCATGCGCGCTCCGGAGCCCCGGCGCTTCGCTCGCTCAAATTGGACATTTTGGCCCTCGGACGGCACTACCGTGACAGGATGCCTTCTCGCAAAATTGGATTATTTCCACCGATACCTGCGGGATGGGAGCCAAAGATGCTTGATCGCCGTTCGTTACTTGTTGCCGGAGTGTCCTCGCTGGCGAGCATTATGTTGCCGCGCGTGCCGGGAAGCGCAAACGCCTTCATATTGCCGTTCGTGGCTACCGAAGCCTATGCCGACGAAAAAGACCCCTTCAGGGTGCTCGTTCTCTCGCGCACCATGTTTGGTGTGGTCGTGGTCGATGTCGCCAACAAGAATACGCCCATCAAGGGAGCCAGGGTCACGCTCACATCGCGCTATGCCGCGGGCAAGCAGCTCTCCGCCACGACCGATGACGAAGGCACGGCCATCTTTGAGGTCGCGCCGCTTTCGGAAGGCTACGTGGACGAGGCAACGCTTCTCGACGCGTACGACTTTAACGGCGGCATCTCCATTAGCATGGCGGGCTACCGCGATGTCGAGATTCCCCTCGCGCGTATCCAGGGTGGCACCGCCATAACCGCGCCCACGCGTCCGCTTTCCGACGGCGAGCCGTACTTTCGCCAGCTCACATTCGACGATTGGGACATCCAGTACGCCGACGCCACGTTTATGTCAATGCCAGCGGACGAAGCAGCAAACGACCAGCCCGACACGCACGCTTTTACCGTGCAGGCTCATCTGCCGCAGGGCGGGCAGGCAACGTTGCATATCAATAAAGTGATGCCCGCTGCGGGCAGCTCAACCGAAACCGTCACGCAGATCGGCCAGATCAAGGCCAGCGCATCGGGCGCGGATAATCTGGCGACGTTCACGCTCGAAGACACGTTCCTCGATGCAGCTTCGGGCCTTCTGGAGGAAGGGTGCAAGCTGCGCTTTATGCTCGACTACCAGGGCAAAACCTACACGCTCTCATCCCCTATGGCCGTTGTCACCGCGCCGGCCGCAAAGGCGGAATCGGGCTCGACCACCATCATTCCCACCACCATGGACCAAGAGATCACTCCGTTTGATTTCCCCGCGGCGTTTCCCGGTATCGGCGGCAATAAGTTCACGTGTTGGATGCCCACATTTCCCATTCTGTTCGATTTCTCGTTTGCTGGATACGTGCTGTTTGGCGGAGGGTACAAACCAGCTAGCTATATGAATGATTCGGGCAACCCTGATCCGGAATACTGGAAGAAATCGCCGCGCGAGTCGGGCGCCAAGCAGGCAAACCGCTACCTCGACGAGATGGAGGGGAAGTGGAATCAGTACAAGAGGATGAGTGCCGGTTCGGGCACCGATCCAAGAAACACCAAGCTCCTTCGCCACCATTGCACGCCGCTGTTCACGATGGATATCGCCACACAGCTGTACGGCTCGCTCGCCTACGATTGGGCGGGCAAAACCTGGGGTAACAACAACGACCCCGCATACGGCAATATTAAGGCCCTCTTCCAGGTAAGAACCGACCTCAATTGGACCGAGCAGTTTACCCTAGGACCGGTGCCGTTTTTCCTAAACGTCAACCCCTGGGTGTTGGCGAAGCTGGCGCTCGCCGTGGGTGCCCACACGCACGGCAGCGGCGCCGCGTTTTTTAAAAACATTTCGCTCGACTATTCAAACACGTCGGGCTCGTTCACCATCCAGATCGGGCTTGCCGTCACCTTTGGCGCCGGCGTTGCAGGCGTCGCTTCGTCTGCCGTGCGCGGCGCCGCATCCCTCACGCTGTTCATTGGGTACGAGAAGGCAGATGGACACCAGCTTCCGCGACTGCGCGTAGGTGCAGACGTCGATGTCGACGTGATACTCCAGTTCGTAATGTTCAAGTGGACCACCAAGGCTTGGTCGGGGTCGTGGCCCACACTCATCGATTCGTGGAATATGTCGGTGAACAATGGCGACCAGTATGTGCTCCAGCGCTCTGAGCTCGCATTGGGTGGAGATACGCCTTATACGCTGGATGCCTGCTTCGGCTCGGCCGGCAACATTGAGGCGGGCGGCGTGCCGCAATTTATCGCATCGGCCACCATCGTCACCAACGCCGAACTGCTCGCACGCGCCGAGGTTAAGGCCGCTGCCGTAAACGCCGCGCCTGTCGTGCGCGATTGGGATCGGGCGGTCACGCGCATTGAGCTCGAGGCGGATGCAGAAAGCGACGACACGGGACAGATCGAGCATTTCGTCCATGCACTGATAGAGAACGACGAAAACGCCGCGCCGATGTATGAGTACACCTACATCGGTCAGGCAACGAACACCGTTGCCGACCCGAACGCCGATTCTGCCGGCGTGTCGGAGGACGAGCGTGGCGGCATCAAGCCCTCGAGCGACAACGTGCTGTTTGCTGGCGTGCTCAGCGAAGCCCACATGAAGCTGGCAATGATTGCCGGCGTAGAATGCCTGTTCCGTATCGCCTCGGTGCGCTACGGCGACAATGGTCGCTCGCGCCTGGTGGTACACACAAAGGCAAACGGGACGTGGTCCGCTCCCACGCCTGTGGACTTTCCCCTTGGGTTTGGCGAGGGCGACGTGGAGCGCGACAGCATATACGATTACGACTTCGACGTAGTGGAATATACGGACGGAAGAGGAAACCAGGACGCCTACGTGCTGCTGGTCTCGGGCGAGCGCTCCGCCGGCGACAACACCCTTTTCGATACGGCGAGCACATCCGGCATACTGTCCGTTGTGCGCCTGCGCATAAGCAACGACGGAGTTCGCGTGATATCGCACACGTCGTGGCGCAGCATCTCGCGCGGCCGCCTGCAGGAGGACGGTTACCATTGTCTGCAGTGTCCACGCATCACGGTGGGCAAGACGCTTGTCGACGGGCGTCTGTCGGGCGCTTACCTCCACCGCCGCGGAACCACCGCAGAGAAGGCGCTCGGCAGCGAGGCCGAGGTTGCGCTGGAATGCTTTACCCTGTGGTCGGACGTTTCGGGCGACAGCCTCACGTTCCGTCAGGTCCTCCGCTTTCCGCAGGCACCGTCGAGCATCGAGCTGGGCGAGCCCGAGAATATCAACGGCAAAATGGTGGTGCCCGTTGCGTACGAGACCGCAGACGGTTGCGGCTGCGCATCGTACGCCGTGATCGGCCAGTCCATTGCGGGCTGGGGCGTTATGCCACCAGACGCCACGGTACCCCGTGCGGTACCGTGGCCACAACATTCGGGCTTTTTGGCAACCGTCAACGAGCAACTGCAGCATATTACTTGGACGCGAGGCGCATCGGCGTTTGCAGCGACACCCGTCGGCGCAGCTGGCTGCGGCCCGGCATCGTTCAGCATGAGCAACAACGGCAGGTGCGTGCTATACGTCGAGAACACTGACGGCAAAGTGGAGCAAACCTACGACGAAGAAGGCGAGCCGGTGGCGGTAATGGGCAAGCATTTCCGCATCTTCGCCAGTACGCTGATAGACGATCTGTTCACGGAGCCATTCGTGCTCTGCGAGTTGGAGCACCCCATCGATCAGATAACGACGTTTTTGACCTCGGGCGGCATGCTCTCAGCGCTTGCCACGCACATCGTGAGCGCCGAGCAGAGCAAGGCAGAACTGCACGGCATCGAAGTGCCCTTGGTGGCATGCGCCACACCACTGGGCGCGATGGCCAACCTGGGCGCCGTGGTGCCCGGGGCGGCAAGCGAGTCGTTTACGGTAACGGTGCGAAACGACGGCAACACGCTGCTGACCGCAGGAACAATCGATCTGTACCGAGAGGGCTCTAACCAGCCGTTCTCCAGCGCATCCATCGGGTTCGGAGCGAACGCACGCATGGCATCGATCTACGACCCGGAGCTTACCGAGGACGCATCGGCCAACGACATGGCACACATGAAGTACGCGCTCGAGACAATGGGCGCACATTTTGCAACGCACCCGCTGGTAGCCGACAACGGCAACGCCGTGCTGGCACCGGGTTGCACGGCACAGTTCCGCATGAGCTTCGCCATTCCCGAGAGTTGGAGCGATGAAGTGGGCAAACGTGTAACGCTATATGCGAAGGCGCGTAATCTGGTGGCGCTCGATCCCGTAACGCTCGAGGAAATTCGACCGGGCGCAAACTCGGCGCTGGGTGCCGTGCTGCACGAGCTTCATGTGCCCGACGCGGCATGCGAACGCTCGGAAGTTCAGGTCGGCGTATGCGACAGCGCTGATACGACAGGACTTCACGACGCCCCGATGACGGTCGACGGCGATGGTGGCTCGAGTGGCGGCGGCACTGACGAGGGCGGCGGCTCCGGCGGAAGCAGCTCCGGCAGTGGCAAGGACCACGGCACTAACAAGCGCTCCGGAAAAGCGGGCGCGCTTGCGGGCACGGGCGATGTCAACGCTCCCCTTACGGCAGCCGCTGCAGCACTCGCCGCGGCAGGTGCCGGCCTCATCGCCTACAGCGCTCGCCGCACGGCGCTCGAAACCGACACCGCCAATGAGGTCAATTCGGATAGGCCTCGCTAGCTCCTAGTTACTTTTGTGAGAGACGCCGACTCGGCTCATCGAACATCAAATGGGCTGGTTCTGGATACCCAGAGCCAGCCCATTGCGCATTAAATGTCATCAGTGGAGTCGAGTTCTGCCTCGAGCTTGGCACGGCGTCTTTTCGCCGTGAAAAACGTTGCGCACAGGACAGCAAACGTGGCCGCGAAAATCGTCGCACCGCAGAACACGCCCGTGGCCAGGTTCGCCAACCAAAAGACGCTTTCGAGCGGTACGATCTGAGCCTCAGCGATACAGCGCATTGCGGCAATAACAAGCGCGAACGCGGTGCCGCTAAGACTGCTGACAAGCAGGAAATATCCAACAGGAAGATGCTCGGTTTGCCCAAAACGATTGGTATCGACATAGCCCTTCCGCGTTTGCAGTCCTGCGCAAATCAACATCACGAGAACGAACCACAAATACATGGCTGCCTCGAACGGCGTTGCAAAGCCATGCGGCATTTCACTGGCGTCGCTGTGAACCCACGCAACCTGTCGAGCTATAAACTGGTAGAAAAAGATCATCAACATGCCAAACGAAAGCAGTACGAAACCAATCTTGTAGATCTTCGCGTTCTCAGCCTCCAGGCGCTCATCCTTTGGGCCGGCATATTCACGCCACTTTTGCACGAGCTTTAAATCTTCAAATTTCATAGCGAACTCCTAAAGAGCGTCAGGGTCGACGTCGCTCTCGTCTTCCCAAAACAAGTCGTTCAACGTAACGCGTAGCGCTTTGCAGATCGCCACGCACAAATTGAGCGTGGGGTTGTAGCCGCCCGCCTCGATCAGGCCGATGGTCTGGCGCGTAACGCCCACGGCCTCGGCCAAGTCAGCTTGCGAAAGGCCAACCGCCGCGCGCGCCGCCTTCATGCGTAGGTTCTTTTTGCCCGGCATGGATTTCCTTTCGTAGTAATGGACAGATATCCGTTGCAACATGACAGAAATATATTGCATCCATCAGAAGATGTCAACTATATCTGTCATTATGAAAACCATATTCGTCATCGCCATGCGGACATTACAACTTCGGTTCACTATTCAAACTTACTCGGACAGAACCGACTCGGTTTTGTCCGAGTAAACTCGAGCATAAACTGATTCATGCGATACAATTAACTCGGACAAAACCGAGTCGGAAGGAACCGAGTAAGTGGAATTCATTGGCAGGGAGCGTGAACTCGCCCGTATTAAGAAAACGCTCAAAGCACCCGAGCAGCGCAATGTTCTCATTTACGGCAGGCGTCGCGTCGGAAAAAGTGAGCTCATCAAGCAGGCGCTAACGGATTTGTCAGACGTCGCAACGGTCTATTACGAGTGCCGCCAAACCTCCGAGGCAGACAACCTCGAGAGTCTGTCCGTCCTTGTTGCTGAAGCGCTGAGCTTTCCTCCGCTCGCCTTCACAGGCATCCGCGAGCTCATCGAATTTCTGTTTGCCCAAGCCAAAGACAAGAACATTACCCTCGTTCTCGACGAATACCCCTACTTGAGAGATGCGGTTAAAGGCTTAGACAGCATTCTTCAGACCTCAATCGACGCCCACAGGGAAGACTCACGTTTAAACATTGTCCTGTGCGGCTCCTACGTTGAGATTATGAAATCCCTCATCGAGCATGAAAGCCCCCTCTACGGGCGAATTGATCTCGCACTTGAGCTTAAGCCCATGGATTACTTTGACGCTGCGAAGTTCTATCCCGCGTTCTCGCCCGAGGACAAGGTGCGGCTCTATAGCGTTTTTGGCGGCATCCCCTTTTACAATCGCCTCATCGATCAATCCCAAAGCGTACGCGACAACATCATCGAGCTCGTCACGGAACCTGGCGCCCGCTTAGAAAGCGAGGTGCCGTCCTATCTCAACGCCGAGATCTCGAAGATGACCAACGCCAACGAAGTTTTCGGGGCTCTCGCACAAGGTTACTCCCGTTGGGGGGACGTGCTGGCACAGTCGCACGTCTCGAGCGGTCCGGCCATGGCAGACGTGCTCGACAAGCTCATGTCACTCGAAATCGTCCAAAAGCGTGCACCCATCAACGACCCTACGAACAAGCGCAAGTCTGGCTACTTTGTAGTGGATCCGCTTTCGCTCTTTTACTATCGCTATGTTTTCCGCAATGCCTCAGCACGTCAGCTGCTCGACCCGGAAGTCTTCTATGATCGTCACGTCTCCCAAGACTTCGAGGAAAACTACGTTCCTCATATGTTCGAGGAGATCTGCCGTCAATACCTCGTGCGGCAGAACAGGACCGGCAAGATCGAACCGGCTTTCGACGCCATAGGCAAGTACTGGTACGACGATCCCGCAAACAAAACGAGCGGCGAATTCGATGTGGTAACGCAAGACCCCGAGGGCTACGCATTCTACGAAGCAAAGTTCCGCAAATCCCCCGTCACGCAAAAAATGGTCGACGAGGAAATCACCCAAGTCGAGGCAACGGGGCTCAAGTGCCATCGCTATGGATTCTTCTCCCGTTCGGGCTTCGAAGCTGGCGAAAGCGATCGAACCGTCTTCATCGACCTGCCGCAGATGTTTGGATAGGACAGGACAGGTCCCTCCCGCATTCCAAGCATTCATTATCTAATCGAACGATTGTTCGATGGATTTCGTGTTGGTTGGAATCGTCTGTGGGCTGGGCTATGCTACCTTGACTATCTATATGACTTAAACGCAGCAAAGGAGCACCGAGAGAGCGAGTATGGCAAAAAACACCGCAAACTATGGTAACGACAGTATCCGCCAGCTCAAGGACGAGGAGCGTGTACGTCTGCGCCCCGCCGTTATCTTTGGCTCGGACGGGCTCGATGGCTGTGCACACGCTGCCTTTGAGATTCTGTCCAACGCCGTTGACGAGGCGCGCCAGGGCTACGGCAAGCTCATCACCCTTACCGCCTTTCGCGATGGTTCCATTCAGGTAGAGGACAACGGCCGCGGCTGCCCGCTCGACTGGAACCCCTCCGAGAAGCGCTTTAATTGGGAACTCGTTTTTTGCGAGCTCTACGCCGGTGGCAAATACAATAACAACCAGGGCGGCGACTACGATTTCTCGCTCGGCACCAACGGCCTGGGCTCGTGCGCGACCCAGTACGCCTCCGAGTACATGGACGTCACGGTTTGGCGCGATGGCAACAAGTACTCCTTGCACTTTAAGAAGGGCAAGGTCGTCGGCGCCAAAAAGAAGGCACTCGAGATTGAGCCCAGCGACGAGGACCGCACCGGTACCACCATCAAGTGGCGCCCCGATCTTGAGGTCTTTACCTCGATTAGTATTCCCCACGAGTGGTATCGCGAGACCATGCGCCGTCAGGCCGTGGTCAACGCCAACGTGACCTTCCGCCTGCGTATTGAGGGTGACGATGGTGAGTTTACCGAAGAGGATTTTTGCTATCCCAAGGGCATCGAGGACTACGTGCTCGAGAAGGTCGGCGCCGACTACCTCACCGAGCCTTTCTTTATCGAGGCCGACCGTCGCGGTCGCGATCGCGAGGACCTGCCAGACTACAACGTAAAAATCACCGCATGCATGTGCTTCTCGCGCACCTTCATGATGCAGGAGTACTACCACAACTCATCGTGGCTCGAGAACGGCGGCTCGCCCGAGAAGGCTGCCCGCAGCGCTCTGACCAGCGCCATCGATGCCTACATCAAGCAACAGGGCAAGTACAACAAAAACGAGAGCGGCATTAAGTGGCAGGACGTCCAGGACTGCCTGGTACTGGTGACCAACTGCTTCTCCACCCAGACGTCCTACGAGAACCAGACCAAAAAGGCTATCAATAACCGCTTTATCCAGCAGGCCATGACGGCCTTCTTTAAGGAGCGCCTCTCGACCTACCTGATCGAGAACAAGGACGCCGCCAACAAGATCATGGAGCAGGTGCTCATCAACAAGCGCTCACGCGAGAACGCCGAGAAAACGCGCCAGAGCATCAAAACCAACCTGCAGCAGAAGACCGACATGGCCAACCGCGTACAGAAGTTCATCGACTGCCGCTCCAAGGACAAGAGCCGCCGCGAGATCTACATCGTAGAGGGCGACTCGGCAGCGGGCGCCATTCGCACGTCGCGCGATGCCGAGTTCCAGGGCGTTATGCCCGTCCGCGGTAAGATCCTCAACTGCCTGAAGGAGGACTACCCGCGCATCTTTAAGTCCGACATCATCATGGACCTTATGCGCGTGCTGGGCTGCGGTGTGGAGATCAAGGACAAGCGCATCAAGAACCTGGGCGCCTTTGACCTGGACAACCTCAACTGGAACAAGGTCATCATCTGTACGGACGCCGACGTCGACGGTTACCACATCCGCACGCTCGTGCTCACCATGCTTTACCGCCTGGTGCCCACACTTATCGACGAAGGTTACGTGTATATCGCCGAGTCGCCGCTCTACGAGATCAACTGCAAAGAGAAGACCTACTTTGCCTACACCGAGCTCGAGAAGAATGGCATCCTCAAGGAGATCGGCGACCAGAAGTGTTCCATCAACCGCTCCAAGGGTCTTGGTGAAAACGATCCAGACATGATGTGGCTCACCACCATGAACCCCGAGACGCGTCGCCTGATCAAGGTTGAGCCCGAGGACGTCACCAAGATGGAAACCATGTTCAATCTGTTGCTGGGCAACGACGAGGCGGGCCGCAAGCGCCATATCTCGGAGCACGGCAAAGAATACCTGGACCAGTTGGACCTGCAGTAGCAGCAAATCGATAACGACGGCCCATAAGAAGTTCAAGAGGAAATCGTGGCAAAGAAGAAGACGAAGAACCAGCCTAAGAAAAAGCAGGTCAACGCCGAGAACGTCATCGGCCTGCACTCCGAGGTCACCGATCAGCCGATTACGCAGACGCTCGAGGTCAACTACATGCCCTACGCCATGAGCGTCAACGTCTCGCGTGCATTCCCCGAGATCGACGGCTTTAAGCCCTCGCACCGCAAGCTGCTCTACACCATGTACAAGATGGGCCTGCTCAAGGGCGAGCGCCAGAAGAGCGCCAACATTGTGGGCCAGACCATGAAGCTCAACCCGCACGGCGACGCCGCAATCTACGAGACGATGGTGCGTCTGGCAACCGGCAACGAGGCGTTGCTCGCACCGTTCGTTGAGTCGAAGGGCAACTTTGGCAAGTACTATTCGGGCGACCTGAGCTACGCCGCCTCGCGTTACACCGAGGCCAAGCTCTCCCCCATCAGCGCCGAGATCTTCAAGGACATCGACAAGGACCCGGTCGACTTCGTCGACAGCTACGACGGCGCCATGAAGGAGCCGCGCCTGCTGCCCACCACGTTCCCCAATATCCTCGTCTCAGCCAACAAGGGCATCGGTGTCGCCATGGCGTCCGACATCTGCGGCTTCAACCTCAACGAGGTCTGCACTGCCACAATGCACTACCTGCAGGACCCCGACTGCGACCTGCTCGAATACATGCCCATGCCCGACTTCTCGACCGGCGGCGAGATCATCTACCGCCGCGAGGAGATGGAAAAGATTATCGAGACCGGCCTTGGCAGCTTCCAGATCCGCTCCCGCTGGCGCTGGATTCCCGAAGAGCGCATCATCGAGGTCTACGAGATTCCCTACACCACCAAGACCGATGTCATCATCGAGCGCATCGTCAAGCTCTCCAAAGAGGGCAAGGTCAAGGAGATCGCTGACATCCGCGACGAAACCGACCTCTCGGGCTTGCGCATCGCCATCGACCTTAAGCGCGGCGTCGACCCCGACAAGCTCATGGCCAAGCTCTATCGCTCGACCACGCTGCAGGATTCGTTCTCGTGCAACTTCAACGTGTTGGTCGATGGTTACCCTCGCGTTATGGGCGTGCGTCAGATCCTGCACGAGTGGGTCAAGTGGCGTATTGAGTCCACGCGTCGCCGCATTAACTTTGACCTGGGAAAAAAGTCCGAGCGCCTGCACCTGCTGCACGGCCTCGAGGCGATCCTGCTCGACATCGACAAGGCGATCGCCATCATCCGTGGCACCAAGCTCGAGGCCGAGGTCGTGCCCAACCTTATGCGCGGCTTCGACATCGACGAGACCCAGGCCGAGTTTGTTGCCGAGCTCAAGCTCCGCAACATCAACGAGGAGTACATCCTCAACCGCACCAAGGACATCGCTAAGCTTGAGGGCGAGATTGCCGAGCTTGAGGAGATCCTCTCCAGCGAGGAGAACATCAAGAAGGTCATCAGCGACGAGCTGGCCGCGGTCAACAAGAAGTACGTGATGCCGCGCCGCACGGGCAGGATCGAGCCCCACGAGGTTATCGAGGTAAGCTTGGAGCCCGAGGTCGAGGAGTACCCGGTTACCATCATGCTTTCGCGCGATGGCTACCTTAAGAAGATGACCGACCGCGTGCTCAAGAAGGCTACCACGCTCAAGTACAAAGACGGCGACAAGCCCTTTATCGAGTTCCCGTCCTCCAACACCCACGAGCTGCTGGTCTTTACCAACAAGAGCCAGGTGTACAAGTGCAAGGTTGCGGCGTTTGAGGACACCAAGTCGGCCCAGCTGGGCTCGTACCTGCCCACCGATCTTGAGATGGAACCCGACGAGAGCGTCATATGGGTCATCGACCCCGAGGACTACAAGGCCGACGTGCTGTTTGTCTTTGAGAACGGCCGCGTGGTGCGCGTCGCGCTTTCTGGATACGTCACCAAGACTAACCGCAAACGCCTCAAGAACGCCATCTACGGCGGCAGCAAACTGCTGTATGCCCAGGTGCTCAAAGAAGATCGTGACATCGCGCTGGTCTCGAGCGACTATCGCTTGATGAACTTCAACACGTCGCTACTCAAGACCAAGACGACCACCAACACGCAGGGCGTCCAGGCTTTCACGGCTAAGAAGGGCCGCTCGGTCACCACCGTCGGCACAACCGAGGAGATTCTTGGCACCGGCGTCTCGGCCGAAAAGTTCACCGCGCAGAGCCTCCCCTCCGCCGGTGCCCTTATGAAAGAAAACGACATGCCGAGTTTGTTTGATTAGGACGACGGCAGAACCGCCATAGTTTTACAAAGCAGCGGGGCCCGGAACGCAGCAATATCGCGCCCCGGGCCCCATGCATTACAGCAGCATCATCCCTATAGACAAAATGCTGCATAAAGTGGAACAGACATAAGCCCATCATTCATTCCAAAGGGCTTAGTCGATAGCCTGATAAGGCGCACGCCTGGATGGGTCTTTTTTAGCGAGGACAGACTTCGAGATCTTGTGTTCTCCCCCGCCTTGACTTCAATCGCAGACAAGCATCCCTGTTTCTCTACTACAAAGTCGATTTCCGCACGATTGTCTCGCGCCCAATAATGCAGCGGATAGCCCATGGCTGAAAGCTGTTGGGCAACGTAGTTTTCGGTAAGTGCGCCCATGAATGTGCCACCGATACCGGCAAGAATATCGGCGCGTTGAGCACCGGCTTTGGAGACGAGCAGCCCTGTATCAGCCTGATAGATTTTAAAAGCAGAAGGGTTAACAAAGGCCTCTAAGGGGCTTTCGATCTGCCCGACTAGGCTGCAGCGCGCCACCGTACCCGACAATACAAGCCAGTCGAGAGCATCTCCAAAGAGAGACGCATTGCCCCCCGCTCGCACTACCTTGTATTGAAATTTACGATTCTCTTTGGCAAGCTGCTGTGGAATGGAGTCGAAGCACGCACGCGTCTTTGCGCTCAAGCGTTCATCAGCATATTTATTGGTGTCGGCGGAATATCCGTCGAGAATAATCCGATGCTTTTCGGCCACATCAATGATTGACTGATCATCGATGTACGTTTGGACCGCCTCGGGCATTCCGCCAACAACAAGATACTGTCGATAGAGCCCAAGCGCCTTTTCATGAAGGCTTGGCGCAAGAGGTCCCATTGACTCGAATGATGAGCGTATCTCGTCGACCAGCTGATCGTGCCCCATCGCCCAGAGAAACTCCTCGAAATCGAGTGGAGTCATCTCAATCAAGTCGGTCTTTCCAACGGGGAACGAATACGACTGATGGTTAATGGCAACCCCAAGAAGCGACCCAGCAGCCGCAACGTAATACTCGGGAGCATCTTCGCAAAAGTATTTAAGGGAAGTGAGCGCTTCCTCGCATGCCTGGATCTCGTCAATGAACAGTAAGGTTTTGCCAGGCACGATACGCTGCCCCGTGCGAGCCTCGATCGCGTGTACGATCGAATGAGGGTCAAGACCGCCCGAGAAATCCGCTCGCGCCGACCGGTCGTTCTCAAGATTAACGTAGACAACCGATTCGAAAAGATCCTGGGCGTACGTTCTGAGCAGATAGGTCTTGCCACACTGGCGCACGCCTTTGACCAGCAAAGGTTTTCTATCAGCCTTGTCTCGCCATTCCCTAAGGAGCTCGTCTGCCTTGCGACGCATACGCAACCTTCCCTCATGAATTTCTGTTCAACAATATTTTAACGCAGATTAATTTGTTTTCAGTTATTTTTCTGCGTTTAAAAATTGTTCTATACGGTACTTGAGGGAATACACCCCTATTCATATACTCGCGATACAACCGATTGCCATGTGTTCTTCTTGTCCTTAGGCCAGCTTGCGAGCGAGCTCTCGCACCTCTTCCAACTTGGGCGACGATGCCATGCTGTCGCGCTCGGTCATACCGCTAACGGTGACAATGCCCTGGTCCTCCCACTTGCAGTACGCGCAGGTTGACTTGTACATAGCGATCGCCGCATCATAGACGCCCTCGCTGTGGCTATCGAGCAAAAGGGCCGTCTTGGTGAACGGGAAGCCCGTGGCACCGAAGGCGTACAGGCGGTCGATGGCGGCCTTCTCCTGCGCAGTGATATCAAACCAGTAGATAGGCGAAGCGAAGACAACCATATCGGCGCCTTTCAGCGACTCGATCACGTCGGCCATGTCATCCTTCTGCACGCAAGTGCCCTCGTGGGCGAAGCAATACTGGCACCCCAGACAACCAGCGATCTTCTTGCTGGCAACGCGGATGACCTCGACCGTATTGCCGGCCTCGCGCGCGGTCTCGGCAAAGGCCTCGACCATAGTGTCGGTATTGGCGCCCTTGCGCGGGCTACCGCTCAATACAACGATATTCATAAGAATCTCCCTTCTTCATGCCGCAGGCGCGCGGCACACATTTCGTTGTAACCAAAACAGATGGAGCTATTCAGTCGTCTGTAGATCGCATCTCTCGTTCGCGCTCTCTAGACACAATCTCATTGCCTGATAACTCCTCGACCGTCTTGATTCTCTCTCCGAAAATTGAACAGCAAATCGTTGCTCACAAAGTATCGACTGTGGGAAAATTAGCTTGAGCTTTCTCCCTGCTCGCGTAAGCGTTCGCGTGAAAGAGCCTGCCGCATCGGCCAGGCGCAATATAGATCCGCGAAACCGGCCTACGAACAAGGAGCGTCTTATGTATGAACAGCATGTTGCACCGCAGACCCATAACAAACGGACTGGCCTGTCTATCCGCGACGTCAAGCGTCATGCAGACGCCAGAATCGCCGCCTTCGGAGTAAGCATTCTTGTGGCAGGACTGCTTTTGCTACCCTGCGCAGCACTGGCGACAGAAATGCCCGAAACCGATGTCGCAGCACCCATTACCTGCAACGAAGCCAACGCAGAAGGCAGCCTCACAGCTACCACCGTTGTCGACCATAACTATGACCTGGAGCTCCCTCCTGCCTTCATGTTGGTCCAGAATGAGGCGTTTGTATACGATTTCCCCGACAAACCCGAGGACTTCATCTACGGGCTTAACGACACCGTCCATCTCTTCAAGATCGACACCGATACCGAAGGCCTTATAAAAACCGAGAACCCCAAAGAGGCCAGCGTCTCTATTGCCCTGACCATGATCGACAATCACGTTAGAGCAACCGCTGTCTTTACAGGCGGCTACGCCGACGACCAAATCCCTTACAGACTGAACCTCACCAGCTCAACCCGCCTCGGCACACACGTTGACCGCGACTTCGACAGCGGGCAGGGGATTACGCACGAGACGCGGCACGATTACTACATCCGCTACGTCTTCGACAGCGACGTGCACTTGATTGCAACCGATACGAGCGGTTCCAAACCCGATCCAAGTGTTAAACCGAGCCCAGAGGTCAAACCCGAACCGGAAACCAAGCCCGAGCCCACACCGCAGCCCAAGGCAGAAAAGCCCGCGGCAAATCCCGTTTCCACTAAGGCAGTAGCGGCGGTTAAACCAGCCAGGACCACCCTACCCGCTACGGGCGACAACGGCGCGATAGCAGTCGCCCTGAGTGTTGCCGGTGGCGTAGTTGCATCAGTTAGCATTTCCGCAACAAGGCGTCGCAACCGCTAGCTAAAACAAATACGCCATTCACACAGGCAAACAACCAAGCTCCAACGAAAACGGTCCAGTCATCCGACTGTGCCGCACTCCAGTAGTTCGCAGAGGATATCAAGGAGGTGACCCAGGCTTCCCTTGTCGCCCTCGAGCTGTGCGACAGGCAGATCAGGTTTGGGAAGTAGAACGGCCCTTGCGCGAGGCGTGAATCGGCAAGTCTGACGTTTATTCCCGGGGCCAAGCAGGGCCGGAGGTTTTATTGGCGGCTCTTACGGGCGGCGCGAGTTTTGGCGAGGACGTAGGCATCGGGGTCGTCTTTGAACCAGGGGCAACGGCGCACGCCGGAGACCATATGGCGGTGGGGGCAGCCGCCCATGCACATGGGCAGAATGTGGTGCACGGATGATTGGGCGTCCACAGGCCGAGTGAAGCCATAACAACACTTCGCGCATCGAGCAGTTTGAGCCGGCGTGCGCATGTCGGCGCCATACCGGGAAGGGAGGGCCTTCTTGTGGGGCGGACGACCCCATTGCAGTCTCCTTCCGCTCTATAACTACGGAATCAACGGCAGCCGCAGGAGAATCGCTATCGTACTCGTAGCGGTTCTCCGCCCCCTAAGCAGCGTGTCCGCTACGAAACGACCGTCTTGTAATAGGCGCCGAAGTCTGCGAGCGAGTCCATGATGGGCATCATCTGGCGGCCGAGCTCGGTAAGGCCATACTCAACGCGGGGAGGATTCTCGCCATAGTCATGGCGAAAGACCAGCCCATCATCCTCCATCTGCCGCAGGCTGTCGGTAAGCACCTTCTGAGAGATCCCCTCAAGGTTGCGGCGCAACTCGTTGAAACGCCAAGGGCGTACGCGCAAGTTACGGATAATGAGCAGCTTCCACTTTCCGCCAATGAGCGCTACCGCCGTTGCGACCGGACACTCCGGAAGCTCCTCTTTCGCCATCATGGGAGACCCAACCTCCTTGACCATACCGGTTTCACAAAAAAGTACACAGTTACAAATATGTGCGTACTCGTATTTGCATGCGCCTTCGCGTTGAATATAGCTCACGCAGGAGATGCCTACAAGGTAAATTAACCCCAAGAGAGGAACCATTATGGCTAATTATGCAAAGACCCACATCGGTAATGAGAGCCGTGTCGAGCTGCACGAAGTGCTCGGGCTTACCGGGGCAGAGGTGAGTGTCAACAATCTTCCCGCCGGCGCTGGCGTTCCGTTCGTCCATGCACACAAGGAAAACGAGGAGATCTATGGCGTGCTCGAGGGCGCGGGCTCGGTCACGATCGACGGTGAGGAAATCGAGCTTGCAGCCGGCGACTGGCTGCGCATTTCCCCCGCCGCACACCGCCAGTTCCGCGCCGCGTCCGACTCGGGCATCGCATACGTCTGCATCCAGGTCAAGCAGGGGTCCCTTAATGCCTTCACGGCCGACGACGCTATCATGTTCTAATTCGCAATCGATGCGCAAGGGGCCAATGAAGCCCCGTCCGTTGGCCCCTTGCGCAAATCTGCTGACGCAAAACTACCCCACATCCCGGCCGGCTTCACGCAAAAGAGGCGGAGGCACGCTTTGTCGGTTCCGGAAATAAAAGCCAAGACAGTTACAATATAATCACTTCGGACTCAGGACGTTGAGCTTTCGTTTTGTCCCAAATCCTTGCCAGCTCTGTGGCGGATGCCGAAAGCTGTAGATCGATTATCTGCAGATTGTATCAATCCATGCCTGAATATCTTTCTCAGAAGTACGGAGCATGGATTCATCGAACTGCACATCGAGGCCCGGCTTCACGATTGCGCCTTTGCAGGCTTCCTCAAAGTCCTTCAGCGCGTGTCCCAGCCAGCCGCCATTGGTGACAAACGGATACACGATCTTCCCGGTCAGGTCAGCCCGCTCCAGGAAACTGCGCATGGCGGGCGCAAAGGTGTACCACCAGACAGGAGAACCCAGGATGATGGTGTCGTAATCTCTCCAGCCAATGTGCAGCGGCTTCAGTTCCGGGCAATAACCCTCGGCAATCTCACGCTGACCCTGATTGACGACTTCATCATAATCGCCATCGTAGGGAACAACCGTATCCATACGAGCAATATCCCCGCCGATTTCCCTCTGAATCATCTCGGCGATGCGCTTCGTGTTGCCTCCGTAGGAGTAGTACAGAATCAAGGTTTTCATTTCACGCTTTCTCCTCATGCAAGAGGCTTTCCGCTGAACACGGGAAATGCGCTGAATTCACCATAGTTGGCGATGCGCTCCATGTTCTTGAGAGTTTCCATGTCTTCCTCGGAGATCGCGAAATCCACGTCCGCGTTGCTTTCCATGTGGGCGGGATCTGCCGTCTTGGGAAGCGCGACGGCTCCAAGCTGAAGGACATAGCGGATGCAGAGCCGGGCGGCAGATACGCCGTACTTCTCTGCCATCTTAACGATCGCCGGATTCTTCAGCGCCTCGCCGTGGGCGATGGGAGAGTATGCCTCCACCTGAATGCCCTGCGCTTTGCAGAAGTCCACCAATGCCGAATCGGTATTGGTAATGTGCAGGAGGATCTGATTGACCATGGGCATCACGCGGCAAGAGCCCAGGAGGTTCTCAAGGTCATCTTGCAGGAAGTTGGACACGCCGATCACCTTGACCTTGCCCGCCGACCGCGCATCCTCCAACGCACGCCAGACCTCCTTGTTCTCCTCGAAATAGCGCTTCTCCACACGGAACTCGCTCCACGGCTGGGGAGAGTGGATGATCATCTGGTCGAGGTAGCCGAGCCCCATCCTCTCCAGCGTCTCATCGATGGACTTCGCCGCATCCTCGTAGGTCTTCAGCTCTGCCGCGATCTTGCTGGCGACAAACAGCTCTTCCCGACGAACGCCGCAGGTGCGCACGCCCTCGCCGACGCCGCGTTCGTTTCCGTAGGCCTGTGCGGTGTCGATCAGGCGATAGCCCAGCTTTACCGCCTCGCGAACGGCTTCCGCCGCCTCGGCATCGTCGATGAACCAGGTGCCCAGCCCCAGCTTGGGAACCTGAACTCCGTTTGCCAACGGGTAGGTTTCATTCAAGATCATCGTTCTACTCCTCGCCCCAGATATCCTTTGCCATGCGGAAAACCGCCCATGCCTTGGGCCAGCCGCAGTAGAAGGCTGTATGGGTCACGACCTCCGCGATTTCTTCTTTTGTAATACCGTTCTTCTTTGCCTCCGTCAGGTGATAGCGGAAGCTCTCATCGGTAAGCCCCTGGGCCATCAGCGCGACGACGGTCACGAGGGAGCGGTCGCGGAGGCTGAGCTGCTCCTCTCGGCTCCAGACCTCTCCGAAGAGCACGTCATCGTTCAGTTCCGCGAATTTCGGGGCGAATTCGCCCAGGGCATCTCTGCCTGCCGTCTGCTTGACTGCCATGTTTCGTTCCTCCCTACAGCCTTGCGTACTCTTCATGGGATACCGGCTCGCACCACTCGTTCTCGCAATTCTCGCCGGGAACCTCCACGGCGATATGGCTGAACCAGCTGTCCTTCTTCGCTCCGTGCCAGTGCTTGACGTTGGCGGGGATCATCACGACGGAGCCCTCGTGCAGGCTGACGGCGGCCTTGCCTTCCTCCTGGTACCAGCCCTCGCCAGCCGTACAGAGTAGGAGCTGACCGCCCCCTTTGTCCGCGTGGTGGATATGCCAGTTGTTGCGGCATCCCGGCTCGAAGGTCACGTTGGCGGCGAACAGGCCGCCTTCCGGATCGGTCAGCGGATTCAGGAACGAATCGCCGGTGAAGTACTGGGCATAGGCGGTGTTCGCCGTTCCCGTGCCGAATGCGTTGACCTTCTCGAGCTGCTCTTTTCGTTCATACCTCATAATTGAAACCTCCTGCCAAGGATTATCGATTCACGCCATAGCGCAGCCAGACCGCCCCGCCGTCCATGGCCTTCGCCTCTTTCAGCGTAAAGCCAAGGGCCTTACTCTCCGAAATGCCTTCTGCGGCTCGGAAAACCGGAGGCGCATCCGGGCTCCCGTCTGCCGCCGCCGCCAACACGATGCTGATCTCATCGCACATCCCCGCTTGCAGGAACGACCAGTTCAGCACGCCGCCACCGCCCAACATCAGGGTCTCGATGTTGAATTCTTCTTTCAGCTTGGAAAGGGCCAAACCGTGATCCAGCTCCGTTTCTCCCGCGATGATGTACGAGATTCCCAGTTTTCTCAAAAAAGCCCTGTAGGCGTTACCGACCTGCTCTGTCAGCACCTCGACGACATGGGCGGTGGTGTCCACATAGCGCAGGGTGCTGCTTTCCCACCCCAGTTTGCCGTGGGGGTCCACGGAGACATAGAACATTCCGAAGTCCGGCTGCGCGATGAAATCACCTGCCGGAACGGCCGGCGCATCTTCGTCCAGGTCCGGCTTCCTGTAGAAGGTGAAGTTGTCGTCCGTCGTCACCCTGCCGGACAGCCAGCCCTGGTGATGGTAAAAGGGCTCTTTCCCGAAGGCGATGTCGTAGAACGTATCGCCCGCCGCTTTGCCCTGCGGCGTTCCCATGTAACCGCCCATGATCTTTCCGTCCAAAGCGCACATCATGTGGCAGAAAACATACGGCCTGTTCACGTTCGATTCCCCTCCTTATGATTGACAAACATTCTGTTTGGAAGCATGCTTCCTTTGAACTTCATGTGCATCCTAGAACTTGAAGTTAACTTTAAGTCAAGGAGTTCTGGAATAATTCGGAGGGATTTTCAGATGGTCTATACGGTGGGAGAGATGGCGAAGCTGCTGGGAGTTGCGGCGTCCACCTTGCGCTACTACGACAAGGAGGGGCTGCTGCCCTTCATGGAGCGCTCCTCCGGTGGCATTCGCATGTTCCGGGAATCGGATATCGAATGGCTGCAGGTGATCGGCTGCATGAAGAAAGCTGGGATGTCCATCAAGGACATCCGGGAGTACACCGAGATGGCGCTGCAAGGAGACGACACCATCGATTTGCGCCTTGCCATGTTCCGGCGCCAACAAGAAGCTCTGAAACAGCAGATGGCGGAATTGCAGCACACCATGGAGATGGTGGATTACAAGTGCTGGTATTACGAAACGGCGAAGGAAGCGGGTACGGTCGATGCCCCGCAGAAGATGGAGCTTGCCGAAGTCCCGGAACGCTTTCGGAAGATTAGGCAGAAGCTGCGCACTGCGCCGGGGACTGCGGCAACGATATGACAAGACTGCTTAGGCAACGGCAGTCAACCGCCTTGCTCGCCTTGGGGTAGACGCCGCAACCGAGCGTGGTGACCTTGAAGGTCCTGCCGTGGTAGCTCAGCTTGCTGGGGACCGCGTAGACCCGCTTGGTCTTCGCGCTGTA
>CATXXF010000017.1 GCA_958403395.1 uncultured Collinsella sp. | reverse complement strand
TAGGGGGATCGAACCCCTGACCTCAGGCTTGCAAAGCCCGCGCTCTCCCAGCTGAGCTAAACCCCCACGGAGACAGTAATAAACACCCCAGCGGCGACTCGGCTCTCGCTGGGGTGTTTATTGCGAAAGAAAGTGGTGGACCTGACAAGATTCGAACTTGTGACCTCCCGGTTATCAGCCGGACGCTCTAACCAACTGAGCTACAGGTCCATCGCGCAAGGGATATATTAGACGAGTCGTTACGCGCGCGTCAACAACTTTTTTTGAAAATCTTTGAAGGGTGTTCGCCCCGGTCGCACGGCGGCATGTGAAGTCGCCTACTCGGACAGTCCTGACTCGCACAGAGAGCACATTAAGTGCTCTCAGGCTCGTGCGGAGCTCGCGATCGACTTCACATGCCGCCGTGCGACCGGGGCGAACACGAGTCCCAAGGTTTTCAAAAAAGCGGTCGGCGCGCAGTGCGCCGACCGCCGATATATGGGGTCTGATATTTTCTACCAGTTAGGGCCTCTTACTCGTCGAGGAGATCTTCCGGCATGTCGTTGCCGTCGCCTAGATCGACAGGGGTTTCTTCGGGGGCGGAGCCGTTTTCTGTGGCTTCGCCTTCGGGCTTCTCTTTGGCGGCTGTCATGCGGGCCACGGCGCATATGCGGTCGTTGTCGTCGACGGTCATCATCTTGACACCCTGGGTGGCGCGGCCGGTCTGGCTGATCTCGTCGGTCTTGACGCGAATGACCGTCGCACCCTCCGTCACGATGAACAGCTCGTGCTGCGGGCCCACCGTCTTCATTGCCGCGAGGTTGCCCTTGCGCTCGGTCATTTGAATGGTGTAGACGCCCTGGCCGCCGCGATTCTGCTCCGGGTAGTCCGCGACCGGCGTGCGCTTGCCGTAGCCGCGCTCGGTGATGACGAACAGATCACCGTTGCCGTTAGTGACTTCCATGCCCAGAACGCTCACGCCGTCCTTCATACCGATACCGCGAACGCCGCTGGTATCGCGGCCGGTGGCGCGCACCTGCTCCTCGGAGAACATGATCGCCTTGCCTGCGGTGGTGGCCAGGATAATCTTGTCGCCCTCGCGCACGCGGCGCACATTCAGCAGCGCGTCGTCGTCACGCAGGTTGATAGCGATCAGGCCGTCGCGACGGCTGCGGTCATATGCGCTCATCACGGTCTTCTTGACCATGCCGCTCTTTGTGGCAAACATCAGGTACTCGTCGGCCGGGAACTCGCGGCAGCTGATGACGCTCGCGATCTTCTCGCCCTCCTCGAAGGGCAGCAGGTTGACGATCGCGGTACCGCGCGCCTGGCGCGTACCCACCGGCAGCTCGTGCACCTTCAGACGATAGACCTTGCCCTTGCTCGAGAAGAACAGCACGTACTCGTGCGTGGACGCGATGAACATCTCATCGATAACGTCATCCTCTTTGAGGTTGACGCCCGACACGCCCTTGCCACCGCGCTTCTGGGCACGGTAGGCAGCCACCGGGATACGCTTAACGTAGCCGGTGTGGGTGATGGTCACGACCATATCCTCGTCGGCGATGAGGTCCTCGACATCCAGGTCCTTCTCAACCTGGCTGATCTCGGTGCGGCGCTTGTCGCCAAACTTCTTGGAGATCTCGCGCATCTCTTCCTTGATGACGCCCAGGATCTTCTCCTCGTGCGCCAGCAGGTCCTCGTAGTAGGCGATGGCGCGGCGCAGGCCGTCCAACTCTTCTTGGATCTTGTCGCGCTCCAGGCCGGTCAGGCGGCGCAGCTTCATCTCGAGGATGGCCGTGGTCTGCTCGGGCGTAAAGCCAAAGCGCTCGATCAGGCGGCTGCTGGCCTCGGAGTCGGTCTGCGAGGAGCGGATGATGCTAATGACCTCGTCGATATGGTCAAGGGCCATCAGGTAACCCTCGAGGATATGAGCGCGGGCCTGGGCTTTCTTAAGGTCGAAGCGGGTGCGGCGGGTGACGACGTCGACCTGGTGGTCGATGTAGTGCTGCAGCATCTCGCGCAGGCTCAGGCATTTGGGAACGCCGTTGACGAGTGCCAGGTTGTTGGCGCCAAAGGTCGTCTGCAGCGAGGTGTACTTATACAGGTTGTTGAGCACGACCTGCGGAATGACGCCCTTCTTGAGCTCGATGACCAGACGGATGCCCTTCTGGTTGGACTCATCGCGCATATCCGAGATGCCCTCGATGCGTTTGTCGTTGACGAGCTGGGCGATCTTCTCCTGCAGGGTGCCCTTGTTGACCATGTAGGGAATCTCGGTAAAGACCAGGCGGTTGCGGCCGGTCTTGGTGGACTCCACATGTGCCTTAGCACGCACGGTAATGGAGCCGCGGCCGGTCTCGTAGCTCTGCTTAATGCCGGCGCTGCCCATGATGATGGCGCCGGTGGGGAAGTCCGGACCTGGCATGATCTGCATGAGCTCGTCAACGGTGGCGTCGGGGTTGTCGATCAGGTAGCAGGTGGCCTCGATCGCCTCGGTGAGGTTATGCGGGGCGATGTTGGTGGCCATGCCGACGGCGATGCCCTGGCTGCCGTTGACCAGCAGGTTGGGGAAGCGCGCAGGCAGCGCCACGGGCTCGGCAAGCGATTCGTCGTAGTTGGGCTGCCAGTCGACGGTATCCTTCTGCAGGTCGCGCAGCAGTTCCATGGCGGGCTTTGCCAGGCGGCTCTCGGTGTAACGCATGGCCGCCGCGCCGTCGCCGTCGATGTTGCCGAAGTTGCCGTGACCGTCGATGAGCGGCGTGCGCATGGAGAACCACTGCGCCAGGCGGACCATGGCCTCATAGACCGCGAAATCGCCGTGCGGGTGGTACTTACCGATAACTTCGCCGACCGTCCAGGCCGACTTCTTGTGCGGTCGGTTGGGGTAGATGCCGCTCTCGTTCATCGCGTACAGGATGCGGCGGTGCACCGGCTTTAAGCCGTCGCGCACGTCCGGCAGGGCGCGCGCCGTGATAACCGACATCGAATACTCGATGAACGACTGCTTCATCTCGCGACCGAACTCCGAAATCTGGAGCTGGCCGCCGTTGATATCCTCGCCGGCCGAGGCGCCGCGATCGACTTCGCCAAAGCTCTCCTCGAGCTCGGCGTCGTCGTCTTCTTCCTCATCATCATCGGCATCGGGGTTATAGGCGTCCGGATCGCCGTCCTCGCCCTGCTCAGCACGGGCAAGCAGGCGCTTCAGATCATCGGGCATACCGGCATCGCCGGCCTCGTCCATACCCTCGTTATTGTTGATATCGTCTGCCACGTTACCTCCTCTTAAGCGTCAAGGAATCGTGCATCATGTGCATGCTTCTCGATGTACTCGCGGCGATAGCCGACCTCGGAACCCATCAGCTCGCGCACGGCGCGGTCCGCCACCACGGCGTCCTCGATCGACACACGCTGCAGGATGCGGGTCTTGGGGTCCATCGTCGTCGAGGCGAGCTGCTTGGGGTCCATCTCGCCCAGGCCCTTGTAGCGCTGGACGGTATAGCCCTTGCGCTTTTTGGTGATCTTGCCGTCTTTGGCCTTGCCGTCCTCGTCGTTATCGTCGGGGTTCAGGCCCAGACTCTGGATGGTGTCGCGCAGGATCTCGTCTTCGGGCTGGCGGCCGTTGGGATACACGTAGTGAATCTTGTTGCGCACCTTAATGCCAAAGATGGGCGGGCAGGCAACATAGACGTAGCCGGCATCGATCAGCGGACGCATGTACTTGTAGAAGAACGTCAGTAGCAGGATGCGGATATGCGCACCGTCGACGTCTGCATCGGTCATGATGATGATCTTGTGGTAGCGCGCCTTGGTGATATCGAAGTCGCCGCCGTCGCCGGCACTCGTCGTGACGCCGCAACCGATCGCGGTAATCAGCGACTGGATGGTGTCACTCGAGAACGCGCGATGGTCACCAACGCGTTCGACGTTCAAAATCTTGCCGCGCAGGGGCAAAATCGCCTGGATGTCTCGGCGACGGCCGTCCTTGGCCGAACCGCCTGCCGAGTCGCCCTCTACGATGAAGAGCTCGGTCAGCTCGGCATCGCGCACCGAGCAGTCGGCGAGCTTACCGGGCAGGGACGCCGTCTCGAGCAGGCTCTTGCGGCGGGTCGCCTCGCGCGCCTTGCGGGCGGCATTGCGCGCCTTGCAGGCCTGTTGCGCCTTCTTGACGATCTCGCGAGCGGGCTTGGGATGCTCCTCGAGGTAATCGGCAAGGCCGTCGGTCACAATCTTGAGTGTGAGCGCGCGCATATAGGAGCTGCCGAGCTTGGCCTTGGTCTGGCCCTCAAACTGCGGATCGGGCAGCTTGACCGAGATAACGGCCGAAAGGCCCTCGCGCACATCGTCGCCGGTCAGGTTGGCGTCTTTTTCCTTGAGCAGGTTCTGCTTGCGCGCGTAATCGTTGATCACGCGGGTGAGCGCGGTGCGGAAGCCCTCAAGGTGCATGCCACCCTCGGGGGTGTAGATGTCGTTGGCAAACGACATGACGTTCTCGCCGTAACCGCTATTCCACTGCAGAGAAACCTCGACCTCGCCCATCTTGGTCACAGGCGCGTCCGGGTCCGATTTGCCCTCGATGTAGATGGGCTCCTTAAAGGCCTCGGGGACGTCCTTGCCCTCGTTGAGGAACTTGACGAAGTCGATGATGCCGCCCTCGTAGCAAAACTCCTCCACGTGGGGAGTCGCCTCGCGCTCGTCGGTCAGCACGATTTTGAGGTTCTTATTGAGGAACGCCGTCTCCTGCAGACGGTTGTGCAGCGTATCGAAATCGTAGATGCAGGTCTCGAAGATCTCGTCGTCGGGCCAGAAGGTGACGGTGGTGCCCGTCGAATCCGAGGTGCCCACGACCTCCATCTTCTTGACGGTCTTGCCGCGCGAGAACTCCATCTCGTAGGTGTTGCCGTCGCGACGAACCTGAACGACCACGCGCTTGGACAGTGCGTTGACGACGGAGATGCCAACGCCGTGCAGGCCGCCCGAGACCTTATAGGCCGAGTTATCGAACTTACCGCCGGCGTGCAAGATCGTCATGACGACCTCGAGCGTCGGGATCTTTTTAACAGGGTGCTCGTCGACGGGGATGCCGCGCCCGTTGTCGACGACCGTGATGGAGTTGTCGGCGTGGACCGTCACCTGGATCTCGGTGCAGAAACCGGCCATGGCCTCGTCGACGGAGTTGTCAACGATCTCCCACACCAGGTGATGCAGACCGCTGGCGCTCGTCGAGCCGATATACATGCCCGGGCGCTTACGAACGGCCTCGAGACCTTCGAGAATCTTAATCTCGCCGCCATCGTAATCGTTTTCGTTTGCCACACGTCCTCCTTCAGTCAAGAAAATGTGTACAGCCTTACTAGTTTATCGTAAAAAAATACCCTCGGGAACGAGGGTATTTGGCTCTACAAGGCCACCAGATGCGATTTAAGGCTCTTTTTTGCTTTGCACGCCCTTGGCCCACTCGGCACTGGCTCTCATGGCATTCTCGAGGGCCTCGCGCAGTTTTTGGTCTTCGATGGGCGCCACTTGGCGCTCAATCTCGGTGCGCTCGGCCTCACTTAGGTCGGCGTGCGGAGCCGGCGGGCGCTCGGTCGTCGCCGGACGCAGGCGCTCCTTGGCGGCGGGCGGCGTGTGACCGGGCGCGGTGGTTTTGAACACCAGGCCGTCCACATGCGCACCGGCGCGCTCCATGCGCGCGCGGATGATCTCGCGCAACAGCGTCATTTCCTGCGTCCACGAGGGCGAGTCGAGATATACCAGCAGCTCATTGGACTCGGGCAGGTAGCGCAGGCCCGTCACATGGCGCCCCTCGCGCGTGCCCGAGCACACCGCATTCCAGGCGCGATAGACCGCACGAGATTCCTCTGCAGCCTCCATCTGCACGCGGCGCTCAGGCGTCGCGGCCGCCAGGATGCGCTGGCGCTCTGCGTTTAAAAATCCACTGAAGGCGACCGTTTCGCTCTCGCGCTCGTAATTAGCACGTCTCACCCATGCTCACCACCTTGGCTCGATCAAGCAGGTCATCGGTAAAATACCCCAGGTTGGTCGTGGTTATGACCGTCTGGATATCATCGCCGATCAGCCGCAGAAAAGCGCCGCGTCGGTCGCCGTCGAGCTCGCTCATCACGTCGTCCAAAAGCAGCAGTGGGGCGGTGCCCAGGACATCGCGAGCCACGGCCACCTCCGCCACCTTCCAGGCCAAAACCAACGTCCGCTGCTGACCTTGGCTGGCAAATGAACGGGCGGATCGACCCGCCACGGCAAACTCAATCTCATCGCGATGCGGTCCCACCAACGTCACGCCGCGGCGAATTTCCTCGTCGGCGTGCTCATCAAGGGCAGCCAGCATGCGCTCGTACGCCCAGTCCTTCAGCTCTTCGCGATCCTCGACCTGGGGCAAATCCCCCAGCGTGGACGCATAGGTCACGTTGGCGGCCTCGCCGGACGCCACTTGCCCGTAGGCAGTGTGCACATGGCCCGCCAGCCGGTCGAGCAGGGCCAACCGGTGCACGAGCAGGGCCGAGCCCGCGCGGGCAATCGAATCGTTCCACGCGCCGAGCATCTCGCGGCAGCACCAGGCCTCCTTGAGCAAGGCGTTACGCTGGGTCACGCAGCGCCCATAGGTGCTCGCAAGATCGGCATAGCGTGCGCTCAGTTGCATGCCAAAGTCATCGAGGGCGGCACGGCGCACACTGGCGCCTCGCTTAACCATGTCCAGATGGTCGGGGCAAAACAGCACGCTCGGCAGGACCCCGCGCACACCGGCGGCAGAGCATCTCTTGCCGTTGCGGCTAAACGAGCGCTTACCGTCCTCCGCGCTCAATCCCATATCAAGCACGCGGCCGTCGCCCTCGAGCCTCAGCTCAACCTTGCACGAGTCCGCGCCGTCATGGACGAGCTCGGCGGCGGTCGGATGCCTAAACGAGGCGCCGCTCGTCAGCAGCTGCAGCGCCTCTATGAGATTGGTCTTTCCCGCCGCGTTGGGTCCCGCAAGTATCGTCACGCCCTCGTCCAGGGCAAGGCGATAGCTATCGAAGCTGCGGTAGTGCGCGACGGAAAGATCGCGGGCGAACATGGTCATAGGGCGGTTGCTAGATGCGGACCGGCATGACCAGGTACAGGTAGTTGATCTTGTCGTAGGACTTGAAGATGCCCGCCTGCGAGTAGCTCTTGAGCTCCAGCGTGATCTCCTTCTCCTTGGACAGGGCATTGAGGCAGCCGAAGATGTAGTGGTAGTTGAAGGCGATGGTACCCGACTCGCCCTTGGCCTCGACATCGATCGTCTCCTGCGCCAGATCCTGGTCGTTGGAGATGGAAGACAGGCCCATCTGCCCGTTCTCGACGTCGATCTCGAACTTGACGGCGGGGTTGGCGCTCGCGATAACGGCAACACGTTTGAGGGCGGCATTGAAGGCGGCGACGTCGATCTTGACGCTCGTCACGCACGAATCGGGGATGAGCTGCTTGTAGTTGGGGTACACGCCCTCGATGCGGCGCGACACGTAGGTGGTGTTGCCGGCCTCGAAGACGACCTGGGTGTCGGTAGCCCCGATCATGATGGTCGCCTGGCTTGCCATGATGTTCAGCGCGTCGTTAAAGGCGTCGGCCGGAACGTTGAGCTCAAAGGAACCCTCGAGGGTCGAGGTCTCGACCTGCGTATCGCACACGGCCAAACGGAAGGAATCGGTCGCCACCAGGCGAACGGTGTTGTTCTCGACCTTCATGTGCACGCCGCCCAGGATGGGGCGGGCCTTGTCGGTCGAGGTGACGCGCCACACGCGGCTGACCATCTCGGACAAGATATCGGTCGGCAGCTCCACGGCACTCTCGATGGCATAGGCCGGAAACTCGGGGAAGTCATTGGCATCGAGCGCGTTCAGCCTAAAAGAGCTCTTCTCGCAACCAATCAGCACTTGGCGCTCGGACAGCTCAAAGGTGACCGGGGCATCGGGGAGGGTCTTGGTGATATTGGAGAGCATCTTACAGGGGATAACCATCTCGCCCTCTTCTTCGACATGCGCCGCGATGCGATGACGGATCGAGATGGTGTAGTTAGAGGTCTGGAATTCCAAGATGCCGTCTTGGGCCTTAACGAGCACGCCCGACAGGATGGGAAGGGTGGATGCCGAAGCGACACCCTTCATAACGACGCCGATGGCTTGTGTAAGCGAGCTCTGGCTGACGGTGAACTTCATCTTTTAATACCTTTCTATAGATATAAATATCTTAATAATAGTAATAGCACTGACGAAACTGTTGATTACTCCCAAAGACGCAGGTCAGACCCAGAAAGAGAATCGACAGCAACCTGTGTGCAACAGGGGTGGTTTTCCACGTTCAAAACCTGCGCAAAACTTTTCATCACCGCGGATTGGGTTTTAGACACCTTATGCCCGTGGTTTCGACAAGTTTTCAACAGGTGTCTCTATTTCCCTACGAGCGCAGTGTAATTTTATCGCGCAGCGACTTGAGGTCTTCGGTGACGGTGCGGTCTTCCTGGATCATCTTCTGGACCTTTTTGTAACTCGTGCTGACGGTCGAGTGGTTGCGGTTGCCAAATTCGGCGCCTACCGCCGTGGTCGTCATCTCGCACATTTCGATGGCAAGGTAGATAGCGATATGGCGTGCTTTGGCGATATTGGCGTTGCGACGCGGGCCGATGAGCTCCTCGTGCGTCACGCCGTACTGCTCTTCGATGACGGACTGAACCGTCTGGACGTTGATCTTTTTGGCCGATGTGTCGAAGTACTGGCTGGCGATGGCGTCGATATCGTCAAAGGTGAGTTCCCCTCCCTCGCGCTCGCGGTCGCCCGCCTCGCCGGCGCAGCGCTCGCAAAAGCTCTCGAGTTCGCGGATGTTGGTGCCTGAGACCTCGGCCATGTGTTTAAAGTGCTCGTCGGTCAGGTGCCCGCCGTCGCCCCCATAGGCCGCCAGCAGCGAGTCGTCGCCTGCCTCGGGAGCGGCGACGATGGTGTTCTCGTAATAGCGCTGCAAGATCTTGTATTTCATCTCGTAGCTGGGCTCTGCGACCAGGCAGAGCATGCCGGCGTTGAAGCGGCTGGTCAGGCGCTCGTCCATGCTCAGGTCCTTGGGGGCGCGGTCTGCCGCGATGACGACCTTCTTGTTGTTGCGGATGAACTCGTCCATGAGCTGGAAAAAGTAGTCCACGCTCGCGCGCTTGCCGATGATGTTTTGGATGTCATCGATGATGAGCACGTCCACGCCGTGGTACGCCTGCATGATGGGGGCGTTGCTCTTCTTTTGGCGGTCGAACTCGGTCATCAGGTCGTCCAGATATGCCTGGGAGTTGGCATACTTGACCTTGATCTCGGGCGACTTCTCGGCGAGCTCGTTTTTGATGGCAAGCAGCAGGTGCGTCTTGCCCAGGCCCGATTTGCCGTAGATGAACAGTGATGTGCATGTGCCGCGCTCGTCCGCGAGGGCGGCAAACTTGAGTGCCGAGCGATAGGCATGGCTGTTTTCGGGGCCGTAGACAAAGTTCTCAAAGGTAAATTTTGAGGTCGCGGCGAGCGGGGCTCCATCCGTATTCTGCTCGGCCGGCACGGTCGGCGCCGGTATGGGTGAAGCGGGGGTCGCAGCTTGCGTGGATTTAGTCGGCGCTCCGCCCTTCATCTGGTTCATCATGCGACGAAAATCATCGGCCGAGAGCGTGTTCTTGATTGCAATGCCCGAATCCGCGCCCGCTGCTGCGTCGTGAGCGATAGGCATGTGCGTGACGGGTGCGTTCGTTGACGTCGCCGCCGCGGTCGGCAACGGTGCCATGGTTTCACGGGAAACATCGCTGTGCTGGTGCTCGATTGTCGGCACGTCGCCTGCGGAGGTCGGTGCCGCCGGGGAAGCGGCGGGAGCCGTGGCGGGCGCCGTCGCGGCAGCGGATTCCGTTGCGGCGCCTTGCGGTGCCACGATGTCGAGCGCGATCGGTGCAAAGGCGATTTCTTCCAGATAGGCCTCAATAGTCGGCTGATGCTTTTTGAGCTGCGCGATGGCAAAGCGCGAGGGGGCCTCGATCGTGAGCGTATCTTCGGTCAGGCTTATGGCCCGCGATTGCCCCAGCATGTTGATGAGGCGTGCATCTTGGCCGTCGCGCTGGCAAAAGGCGATGGCATCCCCCAGGATGATGCTTGCTTCCTCGTCCACTGTCTCTCCCGTTCTTTAGCTCTGAGCTCGCACGCGAGCGGCGCCGAGTTCGGTCAGATGGTATTTCTGGCCATGCTTGATGACCAAGCCGGCCTGCGCCAAGTCATTGAGCGTGCGTGACCAAGTGGGGGCCGAGTTTCCAAACGCCCTCGCCAGATCGGTTGCACCGCACGCTTGATTTTGCGCCAGATAGCCCAGCGCGGCGTTGCCGCGATCGCTTACGAACACGTCCGGTTGTGGCTGCGCATACTGATTTGCTGCATTAGGATACATCATTTGAGCTGCTGGTTGTTGAGAACTCTGCATCGGCGGCATTTGCTGTTGAAAACTTTGAGGCCACTGTTGGTAAGGCTGCAGAGGCATCTGTTGGGCCCAGGGGTTGTACTGCTGCTGCGGCATCTGCTGGTACGGCTGCTGATATCCCTGCTGGTACTGCTGCGGGAACTGCTGGCCATACCCCAGTGGCGGCATCTGCTGATATGGATATCCCCGTTGGTACGGCTGATAGCCCATTTGCTGGCCACCCGGTGCCCCCGTCGCCTGCTGCATTGCTGCTGCATCCTGATCTGCCAGCGGCATGGCCTCTGGCATGTTTGGCGTCATCGACATAGATGCCGCCTGGGGCTCTTGTGTGGGAAGCATTCCGGGCTGCTGCATCTGCCCCACGGGGGGCTGCATCTGCTGCGTTGCCATGGGCTGCTGCGCAAAAGCTCCCGGCAGGGGATATGTGGGCTGCTCCGTCTCGGGCCGCACGGCAGCACCGCGTCCGCCGGCACGCTCGATTTCCTGCACGCGTTTAGGGTTCAGGCTTACCGTAACCACGGTGCCGTTGCCCATGTTGTCCTCGATGGATACGGCACCGCCGGCGTTTTCCAAATACTCCTGCACCATGGGAAACCCTGCTCCGGTTCCACGGATATAGCGCTTCATCTTGCTGTTTGCGCTGGTAACGCCAAAGTCGAAAGCGCGTTCCTTGTCGTCGATGCCGGGTCCTTGGTCAGCAAAGCGGATGGTGTCTCCGCCGTCCAGAATCGAGATGATGGGCTCTGCAAAGTGTGCGTGGATAAAGTTTTCGACAATCTCGCGGATGACCATGAGCGAGATATGGCCACCTTGTTCTTTCATGCACTGGTAGACGGTGTTGGTCGTCTCTTCCAAATACGTGCGGACATCTTGCGGATCAATGACGATCACACGCGGTGTCGACAGCATGTCGTCATAGACGGCGATGCGCGCGGCGTACATGGCTTTTGGCGCCTGCGTTGTCGTCTGTTCACCTTCGTCACGCTCTTCGCGCACGCCGGTGATGTGCTCGTTGTCGGGTGCCGGGTCTCCGGAATCGACCATGGTGTAAAAGTCGTCAGACATGCCGCTCGCAATCTTCCAAAAGGTTTCGAACAAATAGTAGCTCACCGTGCAATGTTTCTCATCTTTCGACAAACTTTCAAAACCTGTTGAAAACTTTGGAAAACGGACGAAAAGTTCTCAACATTGCCAACATGACCTGTTGAAAACTCGATGAAATATCGTGAAAAGTTGCCATGCACCGCTAAATCGAGCTTGGCTTATGGGGGAACCGTGTGAACTGCGCAACCTTTTACCTTTGATTTCTTGACATTTGAACATTGATTTCCCTACAATCTTCAAGCTCACGTGTCTATATCTGCGTCCGCGTCCCCGCGGACACTCGAAATGCAGCAGGAGGAACTTAAGATGAAGCGTACGTATCAGCCTAATAAGCGTAAGCGTGCCAAGACCCATGGCTTCCGTGCCCGTATGGCCACTAAGGGTGGTCGTGCCGTGCTCGCCCGTCGTCGCGCCAAGGGCCGCAAGCGTCTCACTGTCTAGCAGCGATACACACATCTCGCATGAAGACTATTAAGTCTCGGCAAGATTTCGAGCATGTGTTCAGTCAGGGGCGTCGTTTCAATCACCCTCTGATTCGAATGACCATATGTGAATCGGTTGGCGAAGGCGACTCCGGAAGGGTCGCCTTCGTTGGTGCTAAACGGCTCGGTTGTGCTGTCGTGCGCAACCGTTCTAAGCGTGTGATGCGCGAGGCCGCCCGCAGCTGTGGATTTCCCGTTGCGGGTTATGACATCATCTTGTTTGCAACTCCCAAGACGAGGGTTTCCTCGCCGCAGGAGATGGACAAGGCGTTGCGTTCGCTTATGAAGCGCGCCGGCGTTGCCGGGGAGGAGCGATGAGCAATCACGTTTTGCGACGTGTTGCCATCGCTCCTATTCGCATATATCAACAGGTTATTTCGCCCTTATTGCCTGACGCCTGCATTTATTACCCAACGTGCTCGCAATACGCCATCCAGGCGATTGAGAAGCACGGTGTTTTGAGAGGCTGCTGGCTTGCCGTGAGGCGCATCGCTCGCTGCAATCCCCTGCACGTCGGCGGTTATGACCCTGTGCCCTAGCGGGCACTCGCTATCGGAGGAAAACTTACATGTGGGATTGGATCGTTAACATCCTTTTCGAGCTGCTCAAGCTCATCCAGACCTTTGCGGTCGACTGGGGCCTGTCCATCATCATCCTGGTGGTCATCATCCGTCTGCTGCTGACGCCGCTCATGCTCAAGTCGACCAAGTCGACGGCTCGCATGCAGGTGCTGCAGCCCAAGATGCTCGAGATCCAGGAGCGCTATGCCGACGATCCCCAGCGTCAGGCCGAGGAGATGCAGAAGTTCTACAGCGAGAACAAGTTCAACCCCATGGCTGGCTGTCTGCCGCTGCTGATTCAGATGCCTATCCTGTTCGCCCTGTTTACATTGCTGCGCAACCTGCCGCAGTACTTTAACGACGGCACGTTCTCGTTCTTCAACATCCTGCCCGACCTGACCACCACGCCGAGCGCTTCCTTTGCCGATGGCTTTATGGTTGCACTGCCTGCGCTGGTTTGCCTGATCCTGTTCGCCGTCCTGACCCTGATTCCGCAGCTCTATATGTCGCGCAACCAGACCGGCCAGCAGGCTCAGAGCATGCGTATGATGGCCGTTGTCATGACGGTCATGATGCTTTGGATGGGCTGGAGCCTTCCCGTTGGTGTTCTGCTGTACTACGACGTCTCGTCTGCTTGGCAGGTTATCCAGCAGATTTTTGTGACGCAGAAGGTCATCGACAAGGCGAAGGCCGATGAGGAGGAGCGTCTTAAGAACGCTCCGCTGCAGGTTGAGGTCATTCGTCGAGAGAAGAAGCCGCGCCCGCACAAGAAGAAGTAACGGGATATCAATCTTATTTAGGTACCTAACTTTTGGAGTACGTTATGTCTGAAGAGATCATCGAGGATATGCTTGAGGAGGTTGCCCCGCAGGTCGCGGGCGATTATCCCGAGATTGCACAGCGCTACAAGGCTGGTGAAGAGCTGACCGATGAGGAGCTCGACACCATTGCCGATGTTGCGATTTCCATCCTGCGTTCCATCCTTTCGCACTTCGATGCCGCCAACTCTCCTATCGATGAGTATGAGGGCGACGAGGGTGAGCTGATTTTGGATGTAACGGCTCCCGACCTTGCTGTTCTCATTGGCCGTCATGGTCGCACCCTTGATGCCCTTCAGGTTATGTTCTCTTTGCTGGTGAGCCGCAAACTTGGCTTTAGGTATCCGGTTGTAGTGGACGTAGAGGGATACAAGAGTCGCCGTCAGGACAAGGTTGCTTCCATGGCTCAGTCTGCTGCCGAGCGTGCCATCCGCACTCATAAGAGTGTTTCGCTTCCGCCCATGAATGCCTACGAGCGTCGACTGGTTCACATTGCACTTCGTGGCAATGATGCCGTCGATACTCATTCTGAGGGTTCTGACCCTGATCGCCATGTGGTGATTGTTGCTCGATAATCTTCTCGAGCTTATGCTAAGGGGACGTGGTTTCCACGTCCCCTTTTTTTGTCAAAAGTTCTCGATACACTGATTTTTGTCAGAAAGGAGCTTTCGTTGTTAGTACTTACTGATCAGCAGGCTGACGAGATGTTGAGTCGTCTAACTTCCTATTGCAAAGAGTATTCCTTGAGCGTAACTGATGTTGAGCTGAGAAAATGTATTCAGCATTTGGATTTGGTTCTAGAAACAAATAAGACAACCAATCTCACCCGTATTCTTAACGTAGAAGATGCTGCAGTACTTCATATCCTCGACTCACTTGTTTTGCTCCCCTATATCAACAAGGCTCCTGAGGGAGCTTTGCTCGATATGGGAACAGGTGCGGGCTTCCCTGGTATTCCATTAACTATAACCACGCATCGTAAAGCTACTTATATTGACTCTGTTGGCAAGAAGGTTGATGCGGTTAATTCCTTTGTCCATGCTCTTGGATTGAAACATGCTCATGCGGTTCATGATCGTCTTGAAGAATTTGCTCGAAGCCATAAGAAGCAGTTCTCTGTTGTAACCGCCCGCGCACTGGCCCCTCTACCGATTCTTGTTGAGTATGCAGCTCCGTATCTGAAGGATGGAGGGCTATTTGTTATAACCAAGGGCAATCCTTCGGATGAGGAGCTTGCTTCCGGCATGTCAGCAGCTAAGATTTGCGGCTTCACTTTGCTTCTGAATGACGCAATTGATTTGCCTGAAGGCTTGGGTCACAGGGAGTTCATTGTTCTTAAGAAGAGTCATCCAGCATCTGTCTCATTGCCTCGTGCAAATGGCGTGGCAAAGAAGAATCCGCTTGCCTAGATGTTTCACGTGAAACATAATGGATACTAACAACTTGCAGTGTTTCACGTGAAACATGGCGGTTGATATCGATTCGGAATGTTTCACGTGAAACATCCTCCGTTTGACAGCTTTAATACACACCAGGAGGGACCGTGGGATTTCGCGACGTTAAGCGTTCTAAGAGCGCAAAAGACACGCGTATCATTGCAATCATCAATCAAAAAGGCGGCGTCGGTAAGTCAACGACGGCTGTAAACCTTGCAGCAGCACTGGGTGAGCAGGGTCGTAAGACACTGATTGTCGATTTTGATCCGCAGGGAAACAGCACCAGTGGATTCGGAATTGAAAAAGAAGACCTTGATCACTGCATCTATGATGCATTGTTGAATGATGTGCCGGCAGAATCGCTTGTTCTTGATACAAATTGTAAAAAGGTATTCGTTATTCCGGCTACAATTCAACTTGCAGGCGCGGAAATTGAGCTCGTAAGCGCAATTGCTCGTGAAACCCGCCTCAAAGATTTGCTTGAGCCGATTCAGGACGAGTTTGACTTTATTTTCATTGACTGTCCTCCTTCGCTCGGCCTGCTTACTATCAACGCTTTGACCGCAGCAGACAGCGTTTTGATTCCGATCCAGTGCGAATATTACGCACTCGAGGGCGTTACGAAGCTGCTTGAGTCAATGAAGATGGTCAAATCACGGCTGAATAAGGGCTTAGACACCTATGGTGTGCTTATGACCATGTATGACTCGCGTACTTCGCTATCGAATCAGGTTGTTGAGGAGGTTCAATCGTACTTTGGTGATAAGGCGTTTAAGACGCTAATCCCCCGTACGGTTAAAATCTCCGAAGCTCCGTCTTTTGGAGAACCGGTAATTACCTTTGCACCTCAAAATAAGGGTGCAAAAGCATATATGAACCTTGCAAAAGAGGTGATCAAGCGTGCCTAGTGTAAAGAAACGTGGCGGATTGGGACGTGGACTCAATGCTTTGGTCTCAGAGGCCGAGTATGAGACCGGCGGTTCGGCTGCATCGGCTTCAAATGCCGCATCTGAAACAAAACTACCTATTGAGGATATCGTTCCCAACCCTAATCAGCCGCGAATTCACTTTAACGAAACTGAACTTCGCGAGTTGAGCGAGTCAATCCAAGAACATGGCGTTTTGCAGCCGCTTTTGGTTCGCAAGCATGGAAACGGCTATGAGATCATCGCTGGTGAGCGTCGTTACCAGGCGTCAAAGCTTGCTGGTCTTGAGGAGCTGCCTGTCATCATTAAAGATGTTAATGATGAAGAGATGCTGGCTCTTGCTCTGATCGAAAACCTTCAGCGTTCTGATCTGAATCCCGTCGAAGAGGCTAAGGGCTATCGCCAACTCATTGATGCCAGCGGGATGACCCAGGAGGCATTGTCGAAGGCAGTAAGCAAGTCACGCTCTGCAATTACAAACTCGCTGCGTCTTCTCGATCTCCCCGAAGTAGTTCAGCAGATGATTTTTGTGGGCAAACTTACTGCTGGTCATGCACGTGCGATTCTTGCAGTTCCCTATGAGGACGCGCGTATTCGACTTGCAGAGAAAGTTGTTACAGAGGGCCTTTCCGTAAGAGCGACAGAAAATCTTGCTCCGTTGTTTTCTGCCGGAGAGACACCTAAGACGCCAAGGCCTGCAACGCCTCAGTCCTTTAAAAAGGCTGCCCGTGTGCTTCGTCAGGTATTTAATACCAACGTGCGTGTGAAGAGCTCGCGTGGAAAGAATAAGATTGAGATTGAGTTTAAAGACGAGGAAGAGCTCTCTCGTATTCTTGGCGAAATGATTCAGTTTGATCAAGGAGGCCAAGATGAGGAATAAGATTTTAACAGCGATTGCATTGGTGACGACTGTCGCGGCTGGTGCCTTTGCTGGCTATAAGATCGCGACAGACGATGAACTTCGAGGTCGTTTGCTTCGTGGCGCGCAAGATATCGTCGATACTTCCAAAAAGAAAATGGATGTTATGACGGAAGATGTTGCCATGCGTACTGCTCAGGTAACGAAGAATCCCAAGATTAATCAAGGTTGGGTCAGCAACCAATGGGAAAATGTAGGCTATTAGGTACCTAACAATTACTCAGCATATTTTGAGGGGTCCTTGTCTGATTCATGAGACAAGGACCCCTTATTTTGGCCGTAAAAAATGGGACAGGTAGCAGCTGATTCAAAATTAAGGTCAATAAATGAAACGACCCCGGTTGCATATTCTGTAACCGGGGTCGTTCGATGTTTCACATGAAACGTTTTGGGATGCGACTCCCCTATGCGTTCTTCTGAACTTTGAAGCGCTGCTTCAGCTGTCCGCAAGCGGCGTCAATATCGTTACCACGGGAGTTACGAATCGTGGTCTCGATGCCACGGGACTCAAGACGACGCTGAAGATCCTCAACCTTATGAATCGGCGACGGCTTGAGCGGGCTACCCTCGATGTCGTTAAGCTGAATGAGGTTAACGTGGCACAGCGTTCCCTCGCAGAAGTCGCAGAGCGCCTGCATTTCGGGATTCGTATCGTTGACGCCTTCGATCATGGCATACTCATAGGTCGGGCGGCGGCCGGTCTTCTCGGTGTAGAGCTGAAGCGCTTCGTGAAGGCGAAGCAACGTGTACTTCTTAACACCGGGCATGAGTTTATTGCGCGTCGACTGGATGGCGGAATGCAGGGAAACGGCAAGCGTGAACTGCTCGGGGATGTCGGCAAATTTGCGAATACCGGGAATAACGCCGCTGGTAGAGACGGTGAGGTGACGAGCGCCGATACCGATGCCATCGGGGTCGTTGAGGATTCGCAGCGCCTTGAGAACCTCGTCGTAGTTGGCAAACGGCTCGCCCTGGCCCATGAAGACAACGCTCGTGGCGCGCTCGCCAAAGTCGTTGGATACATGAAGTACCTGGTCGACGATCTCTTGAGCGGTCAGAGAGCGCTTGAGGCCGTTGAGACCGGTAGCGCAAAAGGCACAGCCCATGCCACAGCCTGCCTGGGTGGAAACGCAGACGGAAAGCTTGTTACGACGGGGCATGCCGACGGTCTCGACGGAAACGCCGTCGTGGTACTCGAGCAGATACTTGCGAGAGCCATCTTTGGAAACCTGCTTGGTGAGTTCAGTCGGCGTGTCAAAGGCAAAAGCCTCTTTAAGCTGCTCGCGGAAAGCCTTGGGAAGGTTGGTCATATCGTCAAACGAACAAACGTTCTTCTCAAAGACCCATTCGATGAGCTGCTTCGCGCGGAAGGCGGGCTGGCCAAGCTCGGCCACGAGCTCGCGAATATCGTTTTGGCTCAAGTCGCGAATGTCCTGAGATTTAGTCCTGGGATTCATGGAAGCCTTTCGATTTTGGGGAAACGTAGAGGGTATCGCTACAATATGGTATCAGCTGCAGAAATTATAGAGGAGGAGTCTGCCCATGCCGGGTAAAAGCCTAGAGAACATGCACGTAGCGGTCTTGGCGGGCGGTCGTTCCGCTGAGCGCGAGATCTCGCTCAATTCGGGAAAGAACGTCGTGGTTGCCTTAAAGGAGGCCGGCTACACTTCGGTGGAGCTGCTCGACACGGCTACCGATGATTTTATGGTAACCATGGCGACCGGCGGCTTTGACGTGGCGTTTATCGCCATGCACGGTGCCGGCGGCGAGGATGGCGCCATGCAGGGCGCCATGGAGACCCTGGGTATCCCCTACACGGCCTCGGGCGTGCTTGCCAGCGCCTGCGGTGCCGACAAGGAGGTCTCTAAGCTCCTGTACGCCAAGGCGGGCATTCCTGTTGCCCCCGGCCTTGCGCTCGAGGTGGGCGATGAAGTCGATATCGATCATATCGTCGAGGTTTGTGGCGAGCGCTGCTTTGTGAAGCCGGCCGTCAACGGTTCCAGCTATGGCATTTCCCTGGTCCATGAGCCCTCCGAGCTGCCCGCGGCAATCGCCAAGGCGTTTGAGTACGGCGACAAAGTGCTGGTCGAGAAGTGCATCGAGGGTACCGAGATCACCGTCGGTGTATACGGTGAAGATGACGTGCGCGCCCTGCCGATTGTCGAGATTCGTAAGCCCAAGGACTGCGAGTTCTACGATCTGGACGTGAAATATGTCGACCCTACGGACATCCATCGCATTCCGGCGCAGATTTCACCCGAGAACTACGCTCGTGCCCAGGAGCTTGCCTGTGCCGCTCACAAGGCGCTCGGTTGCCTGGGCATCTCGCGCAGCGATTTTATCGTGAGCGAGGACGGCCCCGTTATCCTCGAGACCAATACCATTCCCGGCATGACCGATACGTCGCTGTATCCGGATGAGATCCGCCACACCGGCGACATGACGTTCCCGCAGGTCTGTGACAGCCTGATCCGTATGGGTCTTCGTCGAGCGGGCATTGCATGCTAATCGAGGACGCGGTTTCGTCAGGAACGCCGCAGTTTGTCATCGACTCCTATGCCACGCTTGCCGAACGCGCCAAAACGCAGTCCTTCGGCCTCATCGAGGAAGATGTGATTGTCCTCGATACCGAGACCACAGGTCTTTCGGTGCAGGACAATGAACTGATCGAGATCTCGGCGGCCCGTCTTTCGGGCCGCGAGATCGTCGACCGTTTCGATACCTTCGTGCATCCCAAGCAGCTGATTCCCGCCGAGATTACCGAGCTCACGAGCATTACAAATGCCGATGTGGCAGATGCCCCGTCGGCCGTTGAGGCCGTCGCCGCTCTCGCCGATTTTGTCGGTGGTTGCCCGGTAATCGCACATAACGCCACGTTCGACCGCTCGTTTATCGAGTCGGTCAAAGGCGGCGTCAACGTGAGCGATATTTGGATCGATTCGCTGGCGCTGTCGCGCATCGCGCTTCCGCGCCTGGCCTCGCACAAGCTGTCTTTTATGGCTGATCTGTTTGGCTGTGACTCGGTATCACACCGTGCCAATGCCGACGTCGACGCCCTGTGTGGCGTATGGCGCGTGTTGCTCGTGGCGCTCACCGACTTGCCCCAGGGCCTCATGGCGCGCCTAGCCGACATGCATCCGGATGTGCCTTGGTCCTATCGTCCTATCTTCTCATTCTTGGCAGGGCAGAACCCTGGTTCTATCTTCTCTCTCAGCGCCGCTCGTGCTGACGTTCTCAAGGCCGATCGTGCCGACGATCGGGTGGACGCCGACGAACTGCCGGTACTCAAGATGCCGAGTCGTGAGGAGATTGAGGCAGACTATGTGCCAGGCGGCCTGGTCAATCGCATGTACCCCACCTACGAGCCGCGTGATGAGCAGATCGCGATGGCGCTCGAGGTCCGCGATGCGCTGGTCACGGGCACTCATCGTGTAATTGAGGCGGGCACAGGTGTCGGCAAATCGATGGCCTATCTGGTACCTTTTGCCGAGGCAGCGCGCCGTAACAACATCACGGTTGGTATTGCGACCAAATCGAACAATCTTGCCGACCAGCTCATGTACCATGAGTTGCCAAAACTTGCCGAGCAACTGGACGGTGGTCTGTCATTTTGCGCTCTCAAGGGGTATGACCACTATCCGTGCCTGCGCAAGCTTGAGCGCATGAGCCGAAGCCAGGTCGAGATTACCACCAAGCGCGATCCGGCGGACACGCTCACGGCGGTCGCGGTCATTATGGCGTACGTCTGCCAATCAGCCGATGGCGACCTCGACTCACTTGGCATTCGGTGGCGCAGCGTCAACCGCCCCGACTTTACAACGGCCTCGCGCGAGTGTGCTCGTCGCCTCTGCCCGTTTTTCCCTGATAAATGCTTGGTCCACGGCGCTCGCCGTCGTGCGGCGCATGCCGACGTGGTGGTCACCAACCATTCCCTGCTGTTCCGCAATGTCGCGGCCGAGGGCAGGATTTTACCTCCGATTCGTCATTGGGTAATCGACGAGGCCCATTCCATCGAGCGCGAGGCGCGCCGCCAGTGGGCGCGCGTGGTGTCGGCGGACGAGTCACGCGTTCTGTTTGAGCGCCTGGGCGGCTCGAGCACCGGCGCGCTAAGCCAGGTTTCCCGTGATTTGGCAACCTCCGAGGGCTCTACGCTCTATCTGGGCCTTACTGCCAAGGCGACGTCGACGGTTGCGCGCGCGAGCATGGCAATCGCCGACGTGTTCGATGGCGTTCGCGAGCTCGGCCGCCGTGCCCGTGGGGGTTATGACAATGCCAATCTATGGATTGGCCCCGAGCTGCGCGAATCTGACGACTGGCATGATTTCTTACAGTCGGCCTACGCTGCCATCGGCGCATTGGAACAAGCTGACAAGAGCGTCGACGCGCTGGTGCAAGCCGTCGCCGCCGACAAGCCCGAGGTTGTTGTCGACCTGGGTGATATCTCGCGCCGCCTGCACGAGCTGGCCGAGAACCTCAAACTCATCATTGATGGCACCGATGAACACTACGTGTATTCGCTGCAGGTCAATCGCAGGTTGCGTGCCGGCGGAGAGTCAATGACCGCAGAGCGCATCGACATTGGCGAGGCCTTGGCAACCGAGTGGCTGCCCGAGGTTCACACGGCTATCTTTGCCTCGGCGACCATGACGGTGTCCAAAAGCTTTGAACACTTTAACCACGCAGTCGGCCTCGATCGCATCGGTGCCTCAACATCCTCATCGTTGCACTTGGACTCGAGCTACGACTTCGATTCGAACATGGCTGTAGTCGTTGCGGGCGATATCCCCGATCCGCGCGATCGTGAGAGCTATCTTACGGCGCTCGAGCGCGTGCTGGTTGACGCCCATCTTGCCATGGGCGGATCGGTGCTCACGCTGTTCACCAATCGGCGCGACATGGAAGACCTGTACGCCCGCGTTGAGCCCAAGATGGCCCGTGCGGGTCTGGAGCTCAACTGCCAGCAGCGCAACTCATCTCCTCGTCGCCTGCGCGACCGGTTTATCAACGAGCCGACCTCGTCGCTTTTTGCTCTTAAGGCCTTCTGGGAGGGATTCGACGCCAGCGGCGAGACGCTGCGCTGCGTCATCATTCCCAAGCTGCCGTTCTCGAGCCCCACGGACCCGCTCTCGTGCGAGCGCAACCTGCGCGAAGACCGCGCTTGGGCGCGCTATTCGCTGCCCGAGGCGGTGCTCGAGGTCAAGCAGGCGGCCGGCCGCCTTATCCGCTCGTCGACCGATTGCGGCGTGCTGATTCTGGCTGACCCGCGCCTGGTGACGAAAGGCTACGGAAAGAAGTTCTTAACGTCGCTGCCCACGAGCTCCTACCAGCGCATCGAATCGGCACGGATCGGGCACTATCTGCAGCTGTGGCGTGCACGCCACGAGCGGCGACGCTAAAGCGGACAGACGAGGGTTTTTGCCATATCGCACAGACGCTTTGACAGGGTGGGGTCATCCAAGATGCGGATGGCTCCGCCCGCCGCGATTATCTGGCTCAGTAGCCAACGCTCGGAGCCGTAATGCACGGTTACCGTTGCCATGTCTGTCCCGCTGCGCTCGATTAGGGTGATGCCGGCCCAGTCCAGATGCTCCGCCATATCGAATGGCATCAAGAGTTTTGCGCTACGCTGCGTCCGGGCAAGGGAATCGTGGAGGGATGCGACGTCCGGTGCGTGAGGCACGACGGAGTCTTCCGTCAAGGCGAGTCCCTCGATTTTATCCATGCGATAGGTGCGCTGCTCATCGACCGCGATGTCCCAGGCAATTAGGTATGTTTGGTCGCCGTTTGCCGTAATGAGCAAGGGGTCGATCAGACGCTCGCGTGGCCGTGCATCGTCCATCGAGCGATACGAGATGCGGCAGCGAACGCCGTCCTGAATGGCGCAGCTCAGCTGCTGCCAGTGCGACCCGTGGTTGACGGTGTCAAAGACGCGCTGGTTATAGCCGAGCTCTTCGGGTAGAAGAGCATGTCGAATCCGAGCTGCCGCCTGGGGCTCGATCCCCAACGATTCAAGTTCATGGTTGAGCACAGCGCCCTCGGCGGCACTCAGGCGCAGCGGTAGCACACGACCGGCGTCACCGGTGAGGACCACACGCTCGCCGCGGCATTCGCAGATGATGCGCGCGCCCGATTCTCGGTCCGCGAGCGTCGAGACGATCTCGAGAATCTCGTCGAGCGACACCCCCGTGATGTCAAAGCGACTGCAAATCTCGGTTCGTGTCATGCCGCTCTCGCCGGCGGCGTAGAGGGCCTCCATGATGTCGATGGCGCGCGAGAGCCTCTGCTCGCTGGTGAGTTTACGCACGGGCATGCTCGTTCACCGTCCTTTCAATGAGGTGGTTCCACGCCTGTTTGAGCGATTTGGGGGCCACGGGCCTCATGCCGTCCATGGCGTGGGCCATGCAAAATGAGGCGGCGGCTTCAAGGTCGCGCACGTCAACGGTCCAGGTCCATCCTGCATCGGTGTGTGCGAGCTCACCTCGCCCACGCGTGAGGCCGTTGATCATATCGATCTGCGTCTGAGGGGCGAACGCGAACGTGGCTGCAACGGGAGGTCGGTCGGCAAAATCGAATTCAAAGAACAGATAGTCGTTGAGATTGAAGTCCGCAGGGATGGCGTAGGCCTTCGAAGGACGCCAAGCGCGAACGATACGGTCACAGCGGAATGTCCTGATGTCGTCGGTGGCATTGTCGAGGCCGCAGAAATACGCCACGCCCTCGCGCTCGAACATGCCGTAGACGCGGACGGTACGCTCTTTCTGCTCGCCGCGTCCGTTCTGATATAAAAATCGCAGCGCACAACGCTCGGCAAAGGCGCTCCAAACCGCATCGACGGTGGGAGAGCGGCTGATCGGCGCCTCGTCTACCGTCGTCCTGCCGGTGAGATAGGCAATCTTGGAGCGAATATCGGCAAGCGGTGCGGCAAAAGTGGATGAGCCGGCCGCTAGTGTCTGGTCGATGGCGTTGAGCAGGATATCGGCGTCGTCTGCGGTAATGAGGCCGCCTGCCGCAAACGTGTGCTCGCGGTCGATTGTCCACGAGCTTTCCTCGGTCTCCTGCGCGCCGGTGGGGCGAACCTCCTTGATTAAGATGCCGCGTTCGAGCAGTTTGTCACGATCGCGTCGAAACTTGCGCTTATCCGAGTCGATATTGCCCGAGCCATATCCCAGGTCAGAATCCAAGACGATCTGCTCGGTCGTCAGCGGTTCGGGGGAGCTATTGAGCACAAAGAAAAGATTGAGGATGCGCTGAGCCGTTTTATCGAAACCGGGCTCCGAATTCCCCTTTTTAATTGTCTCGGTCGTGTCGCTTGCCGTCATAGAGTCCTCGCATGAGAAGGTGGTTTGCTGCCATGATTTTAGTCCGATATGGAGATTAGGCTATATCCTTGTCCGCTCGGGGCGTTAAGATGGCCCGAATTCGGTCGTTTGCGCTCGCTCGGGGTATACTTTCGACTATATACGGTTCTAATGTGCATGCATTGGGCCTATTTGTCGGATTATGGATGTGGAGCGCACATGGCGAACACCCAGAACTATATTAACCACCTGCTGCAGAACACCGGCATTACGCCGGCATGCAGCGAAGAAGAGCGCTTGGCTGCCGAGGATATCGCTCAGATCTTCCGCAACCACGGCTTTGATCCCGAGGTTCAGGAGTTCAATGCCCCGGCGCCCAGTAGATTGGCATTTGCCGTTACCGGTATTCTTGCGTTTGCCGGCGCCCTGCTGATGGGCATCGGCGGCGGTATCGGCTTGGTCGGCACCTTGCTGGCTATTGTCGGCGCCGTTCTTTACGTGCTCGAGCGCACGGGCCACCCCGTGGTTTCGCGTCTGGGCAAGACGGGCGTGAGCCAAAATGTCATCGCCTACCACAAGGCCTCGGGCCCGCTCGCGTCCCCGCGTAACCGCCCGGTGGTCGTTGTCGCACACTACGACTCTCCCCGTGCTGAGCTGCTCGCCCGCGAGCCTTATGCTTCGTATCGTGCGCTCATCGCCAAGCTGTTGCCCGTTGCCACGGTTGCCCCCGCTGCCGTTGCCATCCTGCGTATCCTGCCGCTCCCCGGCGCGCTCAAGGTTCTGCTGTGGATTGTCGCGATCCTCGCTTCCCTCGTTGCACTTGCCAACGCGGCAAACATCATCTCTAACCGCCATATTCTTCCCTATACGTCCGGCGCGGTGTGCAACAAGTCTTCTGTCGCCGCTATGCTCGGCGTTATGGACAACGTTGCTCCCTTCCAGGGCGAAAACGAGTTTCCCGACGATGTTCCGTTCGATACCTATTTTGGGGAGCAAAAGCGTCGTGCCGAGGAAATGGCGCGTGCAGCGGCGGAGTATGCCGCGGCCCAGCAGCAAAACGACTACGGCAACACCATCGAGTACGAAGAGCCTACCTACGCCGAGGACGAGTTCGGTCAGCCGATTGCTCCCGACACTCAGACCGAGCCCGAACAGGGTGAGGCTTTCGACGAGCAGATCGAGGGCTTTGAGGGTGCGTCTGCCGACGAGACGCTGATTGGCGCCATCGTGCCCGAGGATCAGAATCAGGCTGTCCAGGCTGAAGAGTTCAATGACGAGATTTCCGCTGCCGAGTCGGCGGAGGAGCCTGTCGCGGCCGAGCCCGAGCCCAAGCTCTATCGCAATGCCGCCGGCAACATCCGCTTTGGTTCGGATGCCATCCGTGCGCTCGGAATGCTTCCCGAGTCCTGCACGCTCGATTACGAGGAGGGCGAGGAGCCGACGTTTGAGCCCGAGCCTGCCCCCGTCGTGACTGCGCCTGCGCCCGCTGTCACCGTGGATGATGAGTCTGCCGCGGTTGCCGCTGCCGTTGCCGAGCCCGAGGCGGTGTCCGCGATCGATCCCGCGGCAGGACTGGACATTTTGGCTCCCGCCGCGCCGGCACAAGACGTTGCGGACGAGTCTGACGACGATTACGTTGAACGGCCGAGGCGCGTGTCTTACGAGAGCGATACTGATTTCTCGGCCGAGATTCCCGCGGCAACGCCCCATGCCGACATTGCATCCGCGTTCTCGTCGATTGGCGCCAGCGCTTCCAACTTCTTTAAGGGTGCACTTGCAAAGGGCAAGAAATTTGTCGACGACTTCGAGGAGAAGCGTGCTGCCGCACGCGAGGCTGCCGAGCAGGAGGCTATCGCTCAGCAGCAGGCAGCCGCGGCGGCACGTGAGCTCGCGGCGCAAGAGTTCGAGCAGAACGAGGCTATGCAGTCCGCGTCCGTCGAAGCCGCCGAAGCTACAACGTCCTTTGAGTCCCAGCAACCGGCGTCCGCGGATGTTGTTGAGGCGACGACGTCTTTCGAGGCTCAGGAGCACGTCGATAGCACCATGTCGTTTGATGCCGCGCAGTTCGATTCCACGATAACGTTTGAAAAGCAGGGCACCGCGATTGCCGAGCCCCTTCCTGTTTCCGATGAGCAGGGCGACGCGCCAGACGATGACGAGCCCATTGATGCTGCCGAAATTCAGGATGCTGCCGAGGACGAGCCCGTCGAGGCCAACTCTGACGAAGAGCAGTACGCGGCAGCCGAGCAAGATGATTCGACCGAGGTCGAGCAGGAGGAAGTGTCTGCGGTTTCCGAGACTCCCGAGACGGATGAGTCGAGGCCTTACTCCACGCAGATTTTCACCATGCCGACCCCGAGCGGTTCCGGTGCCACGGTTGCCGATGTTGCTCCCACCCAGGACGAAACAGTCGATTCCCTTATGGCCCAGATTTCCTCCCAGGCATCGCCGCGTCCGCAGATGAATGTTCCCGATCCGGCGTCGGCACCGTCGCCTGCACCTTCCTCGTCTCCGCTGGCTTCGGTCCCCGATCCGTCGCTGCCGTCTATGAAGCAGGCAAACGTTGCGTCTCGCACGTCGCTGTTCGACCTTCCCGATCCCTCTGCCCAGGTCAACGACCCCTTTGCTACTGCCCAGGGTCCCGAACCCACATCGGCACCCGTTGCGCCTCCTATGCCCGTTGCGTCGGGCGCGCAGCCGATCGAGACCATTTCGGCTCCCGCCCCGGCGGCACCCAAGTCTCGCAAGCGCGGCCTGGGTGGCCTGTTCGGTCGTAAAAAGAAAAACGAGCAGGACAGCATGAGTGACTGGCTGGGCGTCGAAGACGATTACGATGCCAAAAAGTCCGGTCGCGGCATCGGTTCGTGGGATAACTTCGAGGACGATAACGATGGCTGGAAGGGTGGCGCTACGTCTTCCGATGGCGCTTCTTCCGAAGATATGCTCTCGGCTGTCGCCTCTATGGGCGATGATGAGCTGCTCGGTCACGATATCTGGTTTGTGGCAACCGGCGCCTCGGATTGTGATGGCGCCGGCATGAAGGCCTTCTTGGCTTCGCATCGCGATAAGCTCCGCGGCGTATTCTTTATCAATCTTGAATCCGTCGGCGCCGGTAGGCTTTCGGTTGTGACGGTCGAGGGCGAACAGCAACTGCTCAAGGGCGATCGCCGTATCATGAACCTGGTCAGCAAGGTCTGCAAGTCGTTCCATGTCGATTGTGGCGCGCTCGAGATGCCCTATGCCAAGACCGATGCCTATGCCGCGCTCGAGGCGAGCCGCCGAGCCCTCACCATCGCCGGTGTGGACGGCACGCGTCTGGCTTGCGCTCGTACCGAGGACGACCTGCCCCACAATGTCAACCCGACGAACATTGCCACGGTATCCGAGGTCGTGACCGAGGTTATCCGCCGTTCGTAGACGGAGCTCTAAGGAGTCAACGTGTTTTCGTATATTAAGCGCCATTGGCCTGTCTACGTGATTTTGACCTTGATTGCCATTGCGTTAGGATTTGGGGCCGCCTACATCGTGGGTGCAAAGGGCTCGACCCCCGCCTCCGCAATCAGCGAAGAGGTGGAGCAAGAACAGAGCACGGGTGCCGATGGGATTCCTGAGTCCGAGCAAGCAATCGTTGATGGTGGATCTTCGTCTACAGAGTAGATACGGCGATTTACATGATTGAAAGCGGGTGAGCCAGGGGACTGGCTCGCCCGCTTTTTCATCGCGCTAGCGCTTCTTTGGGATCGACCTAAGGCGAGCGAACCATAGGGCTGCGGCACCCGAGGTCAGGAGCGCGGTGATGCAAGCGGCGATGGGAACTGATCCTGTTGCCGGTAGGTCCTGCGGTAGGGTACAGCGTTGAATAACGCTGTCCTCGTCATGTGACTCAAGTTTATCGCCGCCACCGTTGCGGCAAAGATCGACGCGCGCGCTGTTGGTGAGTGCGGTTTGGGGCGTATAAGCCGACGTCGCCTGCATGTGCACGATTGCGCCCCGAGCGTCTGTGCCAAGGATTGCTTTGGCATCGTCAAGGTCGTCGTGCTCATCTTTGAGATCATCGCGGGTCCAAGAATCCGCATCGCTTCGAGTCGTAAAGTCGGCGGCTACCGCACCGTATTCAATTCGAATGCCCGTTACGACGGTATTGGATGCAAGGTCGAGTTCTTTCGCCTCGAGTGTGGTGGATTCCGTGGTCGAGATATCCGCCTTCCAGAGGTGCCAACCGTCGTAATCGACGAGGCGGCAATCCTCACCCAGACTTTCCCTTACTTCGTCGGACTCAAGCCAAGGATTTTCGTGCCCATCGTCAAGTGTCGCGTTTGCCGGCTCATCGACGTCTGTCGAGTCCAACGGCGTCGTGCGATACCACACGTTGCACAGACCATTGAGGTCGCCGATGGCGACGGGGGTTTCGATTGAGACGAATCTCGCTGTATCGTCCTCGGCACACTCAAGATCATCGGTAAGTGCGAACTCATCAACCCAGGTAGTTGAATTGTTTCGAGCGTCGATGGTATAGGAGAAAAGCCCATCCGTATTGGTTTGCATCGCGGCACGGTTTTTACCATCGCCGTTAGCCAACAGGCCCTTTTCGATAGGTTGGACAAGTTCCTGACGCTTGTCGACCTGCCCCTTGATTTCGATGGGCGCATCCTTCATCGCGACGGATTGGACTTCTCCCGTATCCTTTATTTCAAACGTTATCTCCTCGGCAAGGTCATAGGTCCGCGGAGACATCATTTCGCGCAACGAGTAGGTGCCGGGTGCAAGATGTTCGACGCGGTGTGGCTTGTCGGATGAGGTCCAGGAGTCTATTTCGGTTTTATCGGGACCATATAAGGTGAGCTGTGCGCCTTCCACTTCCTGCTCTCCGCTTGCATCGACCTTGGAGATATCAACCTTGGTGTAATCGTCGGATACGTTAAGCCGTGCTTCTACAACGGGTGTTTTCTGGTCGGCATAAGCGAGGTCTACGATATGGGGCGTCCGGTCGAGTAGGAAGCCGGTCGGCGCTTGAGTCTCGACAACCTCGTAGCGTGCGGTGCCAGATCCCAGCGGGAGGTCGTCCGCGCGTGCTTCTCCAGTTTCATCCGTCGTGACGGTCGCGACAGTCTCACCGTCGAGCGCGGCAGTGCTACCGTCGGGGCGCACGATATCACCCGAGGCACGGATCTCAAAGATGGCGCCCGCGAGGCTGCTGCCGTCTACGGCATCGGTTTTAACGATCCTGATGTTACCGGTCGCGGCGTGGTCATAATACGAGGCGATTGCAACGGGCGTTAGGTTCATGTCGGCGGGTATGTTTACCTCGATCTCTTCGCCGACAAGATAGGGCTCTTTGGCCGAGGTTTCGCGTACATAATACGTGCCCGGCACGAGCGATTCGGGCAGTGTGACGGTCCCGGTCGCGTCAGTCGTAAAGGTGTCCATTACGTTATGTGCTGGATACCAGCAAGTTTGTGAGACAGGTTCGTGATTGCTGTCGAGGAGTTGGAAGGTGAATCCGGCTAGTGGAACAGAAGCGCCTGTTTGGGCGTCGCGTTTTACAATCTGGAGGTGCGTCGACAGAGCGTGGTTATCCACGATATATTGAAGCTCGGCGCCGTTGGAAATCTGATTGGCCCCGATGGTCCATTCCCCTGCACGTTTAAAACCCTCGGGGACGGTTTCCGGAACCTCGCGAACCGTGTAGCCGGCACGGTCGTATGGGACGGCTCCGTGGACACCGGCGGGTCGCTTACCTGTGCCGAACCATGCTTCGGGCTGGTCTTTGGTGGAGGCAAAGCCATAGATGTTTGTGGTCAGTGTGCCAACAACCTGCTGAGAGCTGTTGCTGACAACCTCAAAGACAACACCACCCGCCGGCTGCTCCAGGCCGGATTGGTCGCTATTGCCGTAATCCTTGAATTTGGAAATCTCAAGGTCAAACGCAATGGGGATATCGGAAACGCGAGATTCGATCTCGACCACGCCTGAATCGCCGAGCTGGTCGGCTCCAACGGTATAGGTCCAGCTGTCGTTGGATGGCAGGTAGCCCTCGGGGGCTTTTGATTCGTAGATGGTAAAGGTTCCTAAGGGGACATCGGCGAGGGCGGCCCGACCGCTTTCGTCGGTCGTGAGGATTTGTGCCCATCCAGGGGTTGATTGCGACACACACGTGAACTCTGCTCCTGCGAGTGAAGATCCCACCTGGGGGCCGGCATTCGTCGCGGCATCGAGTTTTACGATACGCAGGTTGATGGTGCCGGGCTGTTCATCAATGGCGACCCGCCCGCCGTCATTCCCCGTGGTAAAGGCAATACGATCGTGGCGGGGGACATAGCCGGCCGGCGCCTTCGTTTCAACTAGGTAGTATGTCGTGTTGGGCAGAAGTGTTGCTTGCGCTCGACCGTTGCTGTCCATCTTGATGGTGCCGACACGCGCGCCGCTGGCGCTCTCAAAAATATCGAATGTTGCCCCGGTAAACTGATAGGTATTGTTTCCGCTGGTAATAACGGTGTTAGCAGACTGCTTTTGGAAGGAAACAGAGACCGCCGGCAGTACATAGAGCATGTCTTGACGTTTGCTGCCGCCCGATACGGCCCCTAGATAGCGTCGCGCGCGGTGCGGAGCGGCTTTGATGCTTCCTGATTTTGCGCTGTCGTGGAGCCACCGCGCAGCCGCCACGACTTCATTGTCGGCGGTAAAGTGTCCGCTCTTGGTTTTACCCTGAGCGGTCGTGTAGGAGTAGGTGCCGTCGACATGGGTAGTGCCGTTGAGCATCCATACGGCAAGCTGGGTGGCGGCGCGGGCGCGATCGGGTGAAAGATGGTAACCGCCAAACGACGTGGCGGTGGGATATCCGTGACAAACGATTGCCGCGAACTCGTCGTCGAGCCACACCCAGCCTTGATCAAAGTTGAGCCATGGGCCGCCCGGTTTGGTGGGGCCGGGGCGCTCCTGGTTCATGCAGTAGGCAATCGAGGTGTCTTGAGCTTCATACTTGCCGATGAAGAAGGGCCCACAATCATCGCTAATAGTGCGGAAGCCGAGCTGGTCGTAGCCATCGACGGCAAATGCGGCTCCCGGTGCCAGGCAGCCGAAAAGCAGGAAGAGGAGCAGGAGCAGCGGACCTGTTGCGATTGCGCTGTGGACAGAGTGCGTGGGTGCGTTGGACATGGCTGCTCCTTATCCCTCGTGCGCCGCACGGGGAGGCTGCGACGCGTAGGATGAGGCTACCCCCGAGGTTCATGCGGGTAAGTACCGGAGCCTGACCAAAAGCTTGCCCAATTCCTGACAAATTGAGCTCAAATACAACAATCAAGCAAAAGCGCAGGTAGAAGATAAGGAGAACAGGAGGTCAAAGGTCCTCATCTCCACAATTGACGCGATTTTCAAACGAATCTCCACAGCTAAAACAAGCATCGCCACTCTTGTATCGAACAAGACAACCGCGTTATACTATCCCCCACATATGCGGGCATCGCCAAGTGGTAAGGCATCAGCTTCCCAAGCTGACACTCGCGGGTTCGAGTCCCGTTGCCCGCTCCAGCTAGAAGCACAAGCACGGTACCATTACGGTGCCGTGCTTTTTTCAATAAAGCGCCGGGACTCGAACCCGACAGGGTGCGAGCGTAAAGCAAACGCGAAGCGTTTGTAGCGAGCAGGCGAAGGCGCCGACAGGCGCCTGAAGCCGGTGCGGATTTGCGAAGCAAATACGCGGATGTCCCGTTGCCCGCTCCATCGAGTGCGGGAGACATGGGGACGGCCAATTCAACAAAGTCTTCCCCCGCGGCTTCGTGAGGCTGAGGGGCTCGCCTGAAGCCGGTGCGGATTTGCGAAGCAAATATGCGGACGTCCCGTTGCCCGCTCCACCGAGCGCGGAAGACCTCGGGACGGCCAATTCAACAAAGTCTTCCCCTTCGGCTTCGTGAAGCTGAGGGGCTCGCCTGAAGCCGGTGCGGATTTGCGAAGCAGATACGCGGACGTCCTCATGGTCGCTCCAATTCCAAAATGTTAGGTTAATGCCTGCTGCCCATACTTGCACCTGCGCACGGTACAATGGTTGGGTTACGACCAACGTGCCAATAACCAAAAAGGAGCCGCTATGATCGATCGCTATACCCGCCCGGAGATGGGACACATCTTCTCCCTCGAGAACAAGTACGCCATTTGGCAGGAGATCGAGGTCTTGGCCTGCGAGGCCCAGGCGGAGCTCGGTAAGATCGGTATTTCCAAAGACGAGGCCCAGTGGATCCGCGACCATGCCAACTTTGAGAAGGCGAAGGTCGATGAGATCGAGGAAGTCACGCGCCACGACGTCATTGCCTTCCTGACCAACATGAAGGAATACATCGATGCCGATGTTCCCGAGGACGACCCCAAGCCCAGCCGCTGGGTTCACTATGGCATGACCAGCTCCGATCTGGGCGACACGGCCCTGTGCTACCAGCTCACCCAGGCCTGCGACCTGATCATCGAGGACGTCAAAAAACTCGGCGAGATCTGCAAGCGTCGCGCCTTTGAGGAGCGCAACACGCTCTGCGCCGGCCGTACTCATGGCATCCATGCCGAGCCGATGACCTTTGGCATGAAGTTTGGCTCTTGGGCCTGGGAGCTCAAGCGCGATCTGGACCGTCTTGAGGATGCCCGCAAGAACGTTGCCTTTGGTGCCATCTCGGGCGCTGTCGGCACGTACAGCTCCATCGAGCCGTTCGTCGAGGAGTACGTCTGCGAGCACCTGGGCCTGGTCCACGATCCTCTGTCCACGCAGGTCATCAGCCGCGATCACCATGCCTACCTTGCCGGCGTGCTTGCCACTACAGCGGCCACCTGTGAGCGCATCGCTACCGAGGTTCGCAATCTACAGAAGACCGATACGCTCGAGGCCGAGGAGCCGTTCCGTAAGGGCCAAAAGGGCAGCTCAGCCATGCCGCACAAGCGCAACCCCATCACCATGGAGAAAGTCTGCGGTCTGTCGCGCGTCGTGAAGTCCAACGCCCAGGTTGCCTTCGATAACGTCGCCCTGTGGCACGAGCGTGACATTTCGCACTCCTCTGCCGAGCGCGTCGCTCAGGCCGATAGCTTCATCGCCCTCGACCACATGTTCCAGTGCCTCATCCGCGTTATCGACGGCCTGCAGCTGTACCCTGCCCGCATGATGGCCAACCTCAATAAGACCCGCGGCCTCATCTTCTCCTCCAAGGTGCTGCTCGCCCTCGTCGACACGGGCATCACCCGCGAGGACGCGTACGCCATTGTGCAGGAGAACGCCATGGCAACTTGGCACGAGGTACAGGATTGTGTCTCCGGCCCCACCTTTAAGGAGCGTCTCGAGGCCGACCCGCGCTGCACCGTCAGTCAGGAGAAGCTCGACGAGATCTTTGATCCGTGGGACTTCCTCACCCGTATCGACACGGTCTTTGATCGTCTGGAGCAGCTGAGCTTCGAGTAGGTTCGGGCATAACGTTAGCTTTTTAGGGCGCTTTGCTGGTAATGTGTGTTGCCGGCAAAGCGCCTCGTTGCATTTAGGGAAAGACGGGGATAATAGTCGTCTCGAATAACATTCTGAGAGGGGATCGCATGATTTCGTTTGATTACAAGCCTCAGGGCGTGTGTGCTCGCAATATTCACCTTGACCTTTCCGATGACGGCAACAAGGTGGTGGGCGTTGAGTTTACCGGCGGCTGCGACGGCAATCTCAAGGCTATCTCCAAGCTGGTCGAGGGCGCTCCCGCCGATCGCGTAATCGAGGTTCTCGCCGGTAATACCTGCGGTATGAAAAAGACCTCCTGCGCCGACCAGCTTACGCGCGCTATCGAGGCCGCTCGCGCCGAGATCGCCTAATGGGTATCGCCGATCACATCAAGAACGGAATATCGCGTCGCGGCTTTGTACTCGGTGGGGCTGCCGCGGGCGCTGCCGCGGTGCTTGCCGGATGCTCGAAAAAAACGGGTACCAGCGATGATGCCGCCGGCGAGCCGCAGGTTATCAAGGACGATTCCAAAATCATCTCGATTACGGATGAGTATGAGGCTGTCGACATCGATCTTGAGCCGGCGTCATCGTGGACGCTGCCTCTGGGTACGCTGCTGTACTACTGCGACGGCGATTACGCCGCGGCGATGATGGCGCCCGCATCGGCACTGCACGCCAACACACTCGGCGTGCTCAACCTGGGCGATGGCTCGCTTACCACATTAATCGAGGATCCTATCGAGGGCACGGGATACGCATTCTACGATGTCCGTGCCGGCGACGGCGTATTCGCGTGGGTTGAGATGAACTTTGCCAATTCATCGTGGAAGCTCTACGCTCAAAATCTGTCGGGCGCTTCGCTCTCTGGCGACGTGGTTGAGCTCGATCGAGGTGGCAAGGACTATGATCCGCCCCTGTTCACGGCGTTCGGGTCATCAGTCATCTGGTATAAAATGCCTTCGGCAGGCGGCAATAAAACGAGTAGTGATTCGTTTTGCTATCGTCGCTCGCTTGATGAATCCAAGGCCGAGGTAATTTGGAAATCGACGGGCCGCTTTGCATCGGCCCCGCGCGCGAGCGACGGCATTTTGACCATCTCGCCGCGTGTCCGCAACGACGAGGGCGTCTACTACGGCATAACGGCAATCGATCTGACCGACGGCAACAACACCAAACGTGCCCAGCTAGTTCTTCCCTCGTCAGTCTCGCCTTTCGAGGCCGTATATATGGGCGATACCTTCGTGTTTTCTATCGAGGCGACCTATAGTGGCGTGGGCAGCCTGGGCAACATGGGCACGTATATCGGTAATGAGGGAGGGCCGTATCTCTTCCTGTCCCGCGAGCCGCTTGCATGTGCGGCTGGCAAGAAGAATAAATACCTTGTTAAGGTACAGGCGTCGCATTTCCTGATCGACACCTCTGCCAAGACCTATGGCTCGCTGCTGTCGCCCGACCGCGCTTTGGAGTATGGCGATTATCCAGCTACGGCGGGAAAGTCGGACTCATTCCTTACGTACGCCACGGTGCGCAACAGCCAGGGTATACCAGAGACGGTCACTGCACGCCTATTCTCTCTTTAAGCTTAGAGGGGTTAAAAAGGCGCCAACAGGGGAATAAACGCGTTGTAATTGTGAGTACCGCCCGCCGAGCTGCCGCGTCATAGCGGCATCCGGCGGGCTCAGGTGCGTTAAAATGAGCTTGTTCTTAGCTAATTGAGACAGGGGGGCCGTGTTATGGCTTCAGATGCAAAAAAGATTCTGCTGGTCGAGGATGAGAAGGCAATCCGTGACGCCGTCGCTGCCTATCTCGAGCGCGAAGGCTACTGGGTTGTGGGCGTCGGCGACGGTCAGTCCGCGATCGAGGAGTTCGAGAAGCATCAGTTCGACCTGGTCGTGCTTGACCTTATGCTCCCCAAGATTCCCGGCGAGCGCGTTTGCCGCACCATTCGCGATACCTCGGATGTCCCCATCATCATGCTGACGGCTAAGGGCGAGATCGAGGACCGTATTATCGGTCTTGAGCTCGGCGCCGATGACTATCTGATTAAGCCGTTCTCGCCGCGCGAGCTCGTCGCCCGCGTTCGTGCTCTGTTCCGCCGTGCCCATCAGGCCGACGAGCCCGCCGTCGAGGTGCTCGACTTCGGCGATCTGGTCATCGATATCTCGGGCCACAAGATCTTGGTCGAGGGCAAGGAAGTCGATCTGACGGCTTCCGAGTTCAAGCTGCTCACCACGCTTGCCCGCCATCCCGGCCGTGTGTATAACCGCATGGAGCTGGTCGAGAAAGTGCTCGGGTATGACTTTGAGGGCTATGAGCGCACCATCGATAGCCACGTGAAGAATCTTCGCGCCAAGCTGGGCGATGATCCCAAGAAGCCCAAGTGGCTCTACACCGTCCATGGTGTCGGCTATCGCTTCGAGGCTCCGGCCAAGACCGATAAGTCGGACGAGAAATAGGGAAATCACATATGACACCTGCGCGCTTTGAAATCGGACAAAAGCACAAGCAGGAGAGCGAGGCGGGTTCCAAGGCTAGTTGGAACACGCCTCGTTCCGATTCACGGCCAACGATGAGCTATCCCTCGCGCATGGCACTTGCTTTTGCTCTGACATCGCTCATGACGGTATTGGTGCTGGTGGGCGTTGTCTCTGTTGTGTGGGGCACGGTCTTTTCGGATTACACACGCTCCAATATCGTCGAAATCGCAAATTCCGCTGCCGAGAAGTTGGCGACCTCATATGAGGAAAACGGCTCTTGGACCGCGGGAGAACTGCGCACGGTCGCAACGTCGAGTTTGGTTTCCGACGATCTGGGCATGCAGGTCGTCAATAAAAAGGGTGTGATCGTTTATGACGATTCCTGGCCCTCGGCAAGCGCCACCGCCGATGTACGCGAAAACCAGGCTACGACCGACGACACGAGCGGCAAGAGGGCATCGCATAGCCCGGTCTCGTCTGCTCCAACCGACTCCGATAGCGTTGCTAACGTCGAGATTGTAACGTCTTCCGGCGAGCATGTCGGACAGGTAAAGCTGTGGGCCATCGGCTCCGACGCTCTGCTCACCAAGGCGGACTCTGCGTTTAGGGAGAAGACCTTTAACGCCATGGCCCTCGCCGCGGTTGTTGCAATCTGCATTTCGGTCGTTATCGGATCGCTCGTGTCGCGCATGCTCACCAAACCGATTCATCGCATCACCAGTACCGCAAAGCAAATCCGTGACGGCGACCTGTCGGCTCGCACGGGGCTGCGCGGTGATGACGAGATCGATCAGCTGGGTGAGACCTTCGATGAGATGGCCACTTCTCTCGAGAAGGATATGAAACACGAGAAGCGCCTGACCTCAGACGTTGCACACGAGCTTCGCACGCCGCTTATGGCCATGCTCGCAACGGTCGAGGCCATGCAGGATGGCGTGTATCCCACCGACGATGAGCATTTGGAGACCGTTGCTTCCGAGACGCGTCGCCTGGCTCGTCTGGTGCAGCAGATGCTCGACCTATCGCGTATGGAAAACAGCACGGCTCCGCTCAATCTAGAACCGGTGGACATGGTTCCGTTCGTGCGATCGATTGTGAACGGCCAGGAGCGTCTGTTTGCCGACCGTGACCTTCGTCTTCGCTTTGCAGATGAAACCCAAGGGCACGACGATGTCGTCGAGGCCGATCCCGACATGATCACGCAATGTGTTATCAACCTCATGAGCAACGCCATGCGCTACACCCCCGAGGGCGGTTGGGTCGTGGTGTCGGTGCTCAGTGACCGCAAGCACGTCAGCATTGCCGTTTCTGATACCGGCATCGGTATTGCCAAGGACGATCTGTCGCGCATCTTCGGGCGGTTTTGGCGCGCCGATGCCAGCCGCGCCCGCGAAGCTGGCGGCCTGGGCGTCGGCCTCGCCGTGACCAAGCAGATCGTCGAGCGTCACCATGGCTACATATCCGTGGAGTCGGAGCTTGGAAAGGGTACGACTTTTACAATTCATCTGCCCCGCGAGCACACGGCGGACGCGGCATCTACTACAATGGAGCACTAGCTTTTCGCTATTCGGTGAAGGAGGGGCCGCGTCCCTGCCGCTCCGAGTTTGCGAAAACATGCGGGAAAGAACCCGCATTTCTGTCGTATTTAGGTAAGGAGTGACTCACGTGACAACGATGGAGCGTCGTCCGGATTCCCGTGGCAAGGTTCGTGATATTTACGATGCCGGTGAAAACCTGCTGATGGTCGCCACCGACCGCATTTCTGCGTTCGACTTCATTCTTCCCGACGAGATTCCGTTTAAGGGAGAGGTGCTCAATCGCATCTCGGCATTCTGGTTCGATAAGTTTGCCGACATCGTCCCCAACCATCTCGTTTCCATCGACCCGGCGGATTTCCCCGAGGAGTTTGCTGAGTATCGTGACTACCTCGCTGGCCGCGCCATGCTGGTTAAGAAGGCCCAGACGATTCCTATCGAGTGTATCGTCCGCGGCTATCTGACCGGTTCGGGCAAGAAGACCTACGACGAGAACGGCACCGTCTGCGGCATCCAGCTGCCTGAGGGCCTGACCGAGGCTTCCAAGCTTCCCGAGCCGTTGTTCACGCCGTCCACGAAGGCCGAGATCGGTGACCACGACGAGAACATCTCGTTCGAGCGTTGCTGCGAGATCGTGGGCGAGGACATCGCCACGCAGATTCGTGACCTTTCCCTCAAGATCTACAAGGCCGCTGCCGAGTACGCCGCGACCCGTGGCATCATCATTGCCGACACCAAGTTCGAGTTTGGTGTCATCGATGGCAAGGTCACGCTGATCGACGAGTGCCTCACGCCCGACTCCAGCCGTTTCTGGCCTGCTGCCAGCTACGAGGAGGGCAAGATCCAGCCTAGCTACGACAAGCAATTCGTCCGCAATTGGCTCAAGGCCAACTGGGATATGACGGGGGAGACCCCGCACCTGCCCGCCGAGGTCATCGATGGCACGTCCGAGCGCTATCGCGAGGCCTTCCAGATCATCACGGGCTCCCAGTTCACAAGCATGAAGGAGAACGCATAAGTGAGTACCCGTAGCGCCACGAACAAGCGCACGCAATCCCACGAAGTTACCGGGGTTGCGCGCAAGTCTGCCGCATCTGCTAAGCCCGCCCGCCAAGCAGCGAGCTCCGTTCGCGTCGTGCCGGCTTCGTCTAAGGCACGCCGCAAAGAGCTCGAGAAGGGCGAGAACCTCGAGGGCCTCTCTAAAGAGGAGAAGCGCGCCCGCAAGGCTAAGCAGCGTGCCAAGGAGGACCGCATCTATACGGTGTCGAATATCCTCCTCAAGCAGGACGAGGACTACACCAAGCGCCGTCGCATCTGGTGGATTGTGCTCGCCATTGGCATGGTGCTCGTCGTGGCAATTTGGGCCTCGCTGTACTTCGCTCCCGCTGGCATGGTGTCCAGCCCTGTCCAGATGGTCGGCATTGTTTTGTCCTATGTCATCATTTTGGGCGACTTTATCTATGACTTCGCTCGTATTCGTCCCTTGCGCAACATGTACCGCGCGCAGGCCGAGGGCATGTCCGAGAACAAGCTCAACGCTCTTATTGAGCGCGCGGCTGCCGAGGAGGACAAGAAGGACTCCAAGAAGAAGTAGCGTTTGTATACATACTTATCGCTAAGATATAAGGCGCGTCGTTTTTGCGGCGCGCCTTTTTACTGTTCTATAGATAGATGGAGTGGCACATGATTCGAGCTGCCCTGACGGTCGAAGAGGCTCTGGAGGGCATGAAGGCCCTGGAGCCCAAGATTAAAAACTACGCGCGCCTGGTCGTCCGCAAGGGCGTAAACGTTAAGCCCGGCCAGGAAGTCGTCGTTCAGTCTCCGGTCGAGTGCGCGCCGTTTGCGCGCGTGGTGGTCGCGGAGGCCTATGCTGCCGGCGCCGGCCACGTGACGGTCATTTGGGCCGATGATGCCGTGACGAGGCTCACGTACGAGCATGTCGAGAAAAGCTATTTTGAGCAGACGCCCGAGTGGAAGCGCATGCAGCTGGATTCCTTGGCCCAGGATGGTGCCTGCTTTGTCTTTATCGAGGGTGCGGATCCTGCGGCCCTCAAGGGCATCGATCCAGCCAAGCCGGCCGCGGCATCCAAGGCGAGGAATACACAGTGCAAAGTTTTCCGCCGTGGACTGGATTACAACATCAATCCGTGGTGCATCGCCGGCGCTCCGGTCGTGGCTTGGGCGCACGAGGTGTTCCCGGGAGACGCCGATGAGGTTGCAATCTATAAGCTGTGGAATGCGATTCTGCACACCGCGCGCGCCGATGGCCAGGACCCAGAGAGCGACTGGGAACTCCATGACGCCGCATTCGAAAAGAACCTGCGTTTCCTGAACGACAATCGTTTCGACTACCTGCATTACAACGCGGCAAATGGAACCGATCTGACGATTGGCATGACGAAAGGTCACGAGTGGGCCGGCGGCAAGGGCAAGACGCCCGATGGGCACCCCTTCTTCCCCAACATTCCCACCGAGGAAGTCTTCACTTCGCCCGATCGCATGCGCGCCGACGGTATCGTGTACTCGGCCATGCCGCTCATCCATCACGGCAATAAGGTCGAAGATTTTTGGATTAAGTTCGAGGGCGGCCGCGTGGTGGACTACGACGCCCGCGTGGGCAAGGCAACGCTCGCAAGTATCATCGATACTGACGAGGGCGCTGCTCACCTGGGAGAGGTCGCGCTCATTTCCAAGAACACGCCGATCCGCGAAAGTGGTGTTCTGTTCTACGATACGCTCTATGACGAGAACGCTAGCTGCCATCTCGCGCTAGGTGTCGGTTTCCCCGAATGCATCGAGGGTGGGTATGACATGTCCAAGGAGGAGCTCCTGGAGCATGGCGTTAACGTCTCGAGCACGCACGTCGATTTTATGATCGGCACGGACGACATCGATATTACGGGCATTACGCCTGATGGACGTGAAGTTGTGATTTTCCAGAACGGCCAATGGAGTTGGGAATAGTCCCAGACCGTGGTACAATGCCACCCGCGGGCCGTTAGCTCAGCTGGCAGAGCAGGGGACTTTTAATCCCAAGGTCCAGGGTTCGAACCCCTGACGGCCCACCCAAAGATTGTTGAGACGGTCAACTTCGGTTGGCCGTCTTTTTTGTCGCCCTTTCATGGGTTCGAACCCGTCGGGGCGCGGAGCTGAGTAAACGCGTGAGCGTTTGCCAGCGCAGCGCGCAAGGCGCGAAAGCGCCGCAGCGGCCGCCTGCGAAGCAGGCTGAACCCCTGACGGCCCACCCAAAGATTGTTGAGACGGTCAACTTCGGTTGGCCGTCTTTTTTGTTGCCGGTGCACGGGTTCGAACCCGTATCTATCTATATATAAGAACGCTTGGCGAACAAAACCCGCCTTTTACCGATGGGTAACAAATAGCTGATGCCTTTGGAGTAAAGTAGCGCTCCAGAGATGACCGATGTCTCAATACTCATAAAACAGCTGGTCATCGCCAATATCAGAAGTCAATGCTTCAGTTTTAACCTCAGTGATGCGACTGAGGGATCTATTCATTTGTGAACAAAATATGGAGTGCCAGATTCCCGCCCACGGGGCCCCTCCGGTCTGGCAATATATCTCCTTGCCGCGC
>CATXXF010000016.1 GCA_958403395.1 uncultured Collinsella sp. | reverse complement strand
CTGATGCAAATTTGGTGGCTCGGCTTTGCCGAGCCCTTATATAAGGAGGCCGGAGCCAAAGCTCCGGCCTCACTCAATTTCTTATTAAATTAAGTGAGCGATCAGGAAATCGCACTCTCCCTGCCGAGTTACCGCAGGGCCCGCCCTGAAGTTACTTTTTCAGAACACTCCGCAGGACGCAAGAAACCCCCGCCGCACGAAGTGCGCAGCGGGGGTTTCTTGCATGTCCGAGGACGTTCTGAAAAATAACTTCAGGGCGGGCCCGAACGATAACAACCAACTACAGGTCGATGTGCGATTCCTTGATCGGGAACGGCTCGGCGAAGTGGCAGGCACAGCAGTGGCCCGGGGCAACTTCCTTAAACTCGGGAAGCTTCTCGGAGCAGATGCCCTGCGCGATCGGGCAGCGCGTGTGGAAACGGCAGCCGGTCGGCGGATCCAGCGGCGACGGCGGATCGCCGGCGAGGATGATGCGCTTGCGGGTCTTCTGGATATCAGGATCGGGAACCGGCACGGCAGACAGCAGCGACTGCGTGTACGGATGGTGAGGCTCGCTGTAGAGTGTCTTCCAGTCCGAAACCTCGACCATCTTACCCAGATACATAACGGCAACGCGATCGGAGATGTGCTGCACGACAGACAGGTCGTGAGCGATAAACAGATACGCGGTACCGAACTTGTCCTGCAGTTCCTTGAGCAGGTTCAAAACCTGAGCCTGAATGGACACATCCAGAGCGGAAACCGGCTCGTCGCAGATAATCAGCTTTGGCTTCAGCGCAAATGCGCGGGCGATGCCGACACGCTGGCGCTGGCCGCCCGAGAACTCGTGCGGATAACGGTTGATGTGCTCGGGATTCAGACCGACGACGTCCAGCAGCTCGCGGACGCGCTCGATACGCTCCTCCTTGGTACCCACGCCATGAATGGTCATGGGCTCGGAGACGATCTCGCCGATGGTCATACGGGGATTGAGCGAAGCATAGGGATCCTGGAAGATGAACTGCATCTCGCGACGCATGTCCTTGATCTCATGCTTGCTCATCTCGGCAACATCTTTACCCTGGAAGAACACCTTACCGGCGGTCGGCTTGGTCAGGCGCATGATGGTGCGGCCCGTGGTGGACTTACCGCAACCAGACTCGCCGACCAGACCAAAGGTCTCGCCCGGATAAATCTCGAACGAAATGTCATTCACAGCAGAGACGACACGCTTGGAGAAGCGCTTGGCGAACATGCCGGACTCAGCGGGAAACTCCTTAGAGAGGTGCTCGACCTTCAGCAGCGGAGTACGCTCGTTGGTATCTGCCATTACGCCTCGCCTCCCTTCTTGGAATCCTTGCGTGTACGGGACGTCTCAGGAGCGTTCTTGAGGAACTCGGGGTCACCAGAGTAGTGGCACGCAGAGTAGTGACCAGACTCAGTGACAACGCGCTCGGGGCGCTGTTTGCGGCACTTGTCCGTCGCATAGGGGCAACGAGGAGAGAAGACGCAGCCCTCAGGCAGGTTCATGAGCGAAGGCGGGTTGCCGTGAATCGGCGTAAGCGGCTTCTTCTCTTCGATGGCCTGCTCCGGGATGGAGCGGATAAGGCCCCAGGTGTAGGGGTGGCGGCTCTCGTAGAAGATTTCCTCAGCAGTACCGAACTCGACGGGACGGCCGGCGTACATAACCATGATCTTGTCGGCCATATCAGCGACGACGCCCAGGTCATGGGTGATCATGATGATGGCGTTGCCATTCTTCTCCTGCATTTCCTGCATGAGCTCGATAATCTGAGCCTGAATGGTAACGTCCAGGGCAGTCGTGGGCTCGTCGGCAATCAGAATATCGGGATCGCAGGCAAGGGCCATGGCAATCATGACGCGCTGACGCATACCGCCAGAGAACTGGTGCGGATACTCATTGACGCGCTTCTCGGGCTCGGGAATACCAACGAGGTCCAAAAGCTCGGTGGCACGCTTGAGCGCCTCCTGCTTGGAGTAGCCACGGTGCAGACGAAGGCCCTCGCCCACCTGTTTGCCGATCTTATAGACCGGGTTCAAGGAGGTCATAGGATCCTGGAAGATCATCGCGATATCGTTACCGCGAATGTGCTGCATCTCTTCCTCGGTCATTTCGAGAATCGAACGACCGCGATAGCGAACGTCGCCGCCCTCGATCTTTCCCGGAGGCATCGAGATAAGACCCATGATGGTCATGGCGGTCACGGACTTACCGGAGCCGGACTCACCGACGACGCCCAGGGTCTCGCCGCGATCGAGCGTGTAGGAGACACCGTCGACAGCGTGAACAACGCCGTCCTCGGTGTGGAAATACATCTTAAGGTCATCGACCTCGAGCAGATGCTGGCCCTCGGGAACAGGCTGGTCCTTCAGGTCCACATAGTTCTTGTTCTTCTTCATCCTTATGCGTCCTTCATCTTGACGTCGAGGGCGTCGCGCAGACCGTCACCCAGCAGGGTGAAGGCGAGCACCGTCGAGAGAATTGCCAGACCGGGCATGATCATCATCCAGGGAGCAGTCAGAAGATACTGCTGACCGTCCTGAATCATGGAGCCCCACGAAGGCGTAGGCGGAATAACGCCCATGCCGAGGAAGGACAGAGCGGACTCGGTCAGAATGGCGCCACCAATGTTCATGGTCGCGTAGACCACGATGGAGGCGACGGAGTTCGGGAAGATGTGACGTACGACGATACGAGCATCGGATGCACCCATCGCGCGCGCAGCATCAACATAGTCATTTTCCTTGACCGTCAGGATCGCGGATCGGAAGACGCGCGCAATCGAAGGCCAGCCGAGAATACCGATGGCGATAAAGACGTTCTGAAGGCCACGGCCGATAACGGCGATCATGGCGACAACGAACAGCACGTACGGGAACGCCAGGAAGATGTCCGCACAGCGCATGATGATCGTATCCCAGATGCCGCCGTAGAAACCGGCCAGAGCACCCATGACCAGACCAATTAGCGTGGAGATCGCGGTGGCCATAATTCCGACGGACAGCGAAACGCGCGCACCGTAGATAACGCGGACGAGAATGTCGCGACCAAGGGCGTCGGTGCCAAACGGGTGCTCTGCACACGGAGCCAACAGCGACGTCTCGGCCATAGTGGTCGAGTCGGAAGCCGTCGGGGAACCGAGCCAGGGCTTAGCCCACAGATCTGCAGTCAGGGCAACCACAACGACGATGATGATCCAGCAGACACCGATAACGGCGAGCTTGTTCTTACGAAGACGCTTAAAAGCGTCGCCCCACAGCGTGCGGGACTTGGCGGGAGCAGATGCGGCCCTGGTGGCGGTAGCCTGCTCCTGAGACTGAGAATCAGTTTCCTGCATGAGACGTACCTCCCTTAGGCCTTATCCGACGGACCGCCAAGGCGGATGCGCGGGTCGAGGAATGCATAGCTAATGTCGACGAGCAGGTTGATCACCATGACGACGACAACGATGAGCGTAACGCCGCCCATAACGATGGGCCAGTCACGCATGCTAATGGCGCGATAGACCTCATAGCCGATACCGGGCCAGTTAAAGACCGTCTCGGTCAGGATGGCGCCCGAAAGCATGCCGCCAAAGTCGACACCAATATAGGTAACGACGGGGATGAGTGCATTCTTAAGCGCATGCTTGACGATGATCGCACGATTGGAGAGACCCTTGGCCTTTGCCGTACGGATGTAATCCTGGTTCATGACGTCAAGCAGCTGCGAGCGCATAATGCGCGCAGCATAAGCGGTCGAAACCGAAGCCAGCGTAATGGTCGGAAGCACATAGTGCATCCAATCCTGATACTGAGAGCTGGAACCGCCGGCACCCGAGATCGGCATGGAGATTGCACCGCCCGTGGCGTCCTTGAGGATGACGCCAAAGAACAGCTGCAGCAACATACCGAGCCAGAAGGCCGGGACCGCAACGAGGATCGACGTGGTGAGCGTTACCAAAATATCCCAGAAGGAATAACGCTTTACCGCCGAAATGATACCCGCACCGATACCCATAATTGCCTCGAGCACGATGGCGCACGCGGCAAGTTTGACCGTATACGGATACTTCTGGGCAAAGATTTCCGTAACCGGCAGCTTGCGCTGATACGAATTGCCCAGATCGCCATGAAGCAGGCCGTTCATGTAATACAAGTAACGGTCCACGAGCGACGTTTGAACGGGGTCGCCGTTCTCGTCAAGGATCGCGTTGCCGTCCTCGTCCGTCTGGACCAGGTGATAGCGGACGCGAAGCTGAAGCTCCACCTCGGGGGACAGAGCCTTGTCTCCACCGATCAGCTTGATCGGATCTCCCGGCACGATATTCTGGAGGGCGAACAGAATCAGCGTAACGCCCAAAAACACCGGGATGAACTGAAGCACACGTTTAACGATGTACTTACCCATACCACTCCCCTATCTAGGGATTAACCTAAATGGGATGCCGATCGCCAGACCGGCATCCCAAAATTACCATCAGCCAGTTTACCCCAGGTTAGGGAGAACTGTATGTTTCCCATGAGGTCTACGTAAATACTTGACCCTCACGGAAGCTGCAAACTCTTAGGCGAGCTCAGCGGTACCCAGATCGGCGTGCTTCTGCGGATCGACATAGAGGTGCTTAATGCGATCGGAGCCGGCGATGGTGTGCGTGTAGAACATAATCGGGATGACCGGGCAGTCGGCAGCGACCATTGCGTCGGCCTCCTGCATCTTAGCGACGCGCTCCTCGTCGTCAACAATAGTACGAGCCTCGTCGACCTTGGCGTCGAACTCGGGGTTGTTGTAACCGGAGCGGTTGTCGCCACCGAGGGAGTCGGAGTGGAACAGCGGATACAGGAAGTTGTCCATGATCGGGTAGTCGGCAATCCAACCCAGACGACCGAACTGATAGTTAAAGTTCTGATACTGCTCGAGCAGGGCAGACCACTCAGGGGTATCGGAGACAGCGGTAACGCCAACCTTGGCGAGGTCACCGATGATGGACTCCATGATCTCCTTGTGACCGCCGTCCTGGTTGTAGGACAGGGTCACGCTAATGCCACGATCGCCGTTAGCGCCAGCGGGAGCAACCTTGTCGAGGTACTCGTTAGCCTTGTCGACATCGTAGGCGCAGAACTCCCATGCGCCCTCCTTGTAGCCATCGATGCCCGGAGGAACAATGCCGTCGGCAGGGGTACGGGTACCCTTGAAGATGGTCTTGCAGATGGCCTCACGGTTAATGGCCAGGGAGATGCCCCTACGCAGGTCGGCGTTGTTGAACGGCTCGGCCGTGGTGTTGCAGGTCAGATAGTACGTGGAAGGCTCGGCGCCGAGCAGCATGCGCTCGCCGTCACCCATGGTGTAGCCGTCCTTGGACACGCCGCGATCCTTCTTGGCGGCATCGATCTGAGCGACGGGAACGTCGCAGACATCGAGGTTACCGGCCTGGAACTCCTTGTAAGCGGTCTCCATGTCCTTGATGACCTGGAAGTGGATGCCATCGATCTTGGCCTTGTCGCCATAGTAATCGTCGAACTTCTTGACGTTGATCTCCTGGCCATCCTCCCACTTGCCGTCCATCATGAACGGGCCGTTACCGACCGGGGCAAGGTAGAAGCTCTTGACATCGGACTCGGCACACTCGGGAACCGGGGCCAGAGCCGGGTGAGAGGCGACGAAGGGGAAGTCGGCGTAAGCGGAAGACAGCTTGACGACGAGGGTCTCATCGTCAGGGCACGTAACACCGCTGAGCTCGGTGGCGTTACCGGCAAGCAGATCGTCATAGCCCTCGACCATGGAAAGGTGATAGGAGACCTCGGAAGGGCCATACTCGGTAGCGATGGCCGACTTGGTGTTGACCAGACGCTCCCAACCGAGCTTGAAGGACTTAGAGGTAACGTCGTCACCGTTGTGGAACTTGGCCTTCTTGATCTTGAAGGTAAACTCGGTGGCGTCGTCGTTGGACTCAAAGGACTCGCAAGCCAGCGGAACGATCTCGCCCTTCTCGGCGTCGTAAGAGGTCAGAGCGTCAAAGAGCTGATACTCGACCTGAGTACCCTGGTCCTCCTGGACGTTGTAGGGGTCGATGCAGACCGGGTTGTTGATGTAGAAGTTCAGCGTCGAACCGGACTCAGAACCGGAAGCGTCGCCGCCCTTCTTGCCACATGCGGCAAGAAAAGCCATGGAGCTCGCAGCAAGGGTGCCGCCAACAAAGGCGCGACGACCCATAACGGGCTGGTGGAACATAGAATCAGCCATGCCATCCTCCTTATGAGATAGGACAAAGAAATGTTCAGTCGGACACATGTCGAGACAATCCGATCCGAACCATCAAAACGCTGCCCGCTGCTATGGCTGGTTATGCACAACAGGCCAACGTTTTGCAATACAGTAGCGCATTTTATGCACGATTTGGGGCTAATTCCGGTTAACGGTCAAGAATTTCTTTAGTTGGGCGCAGTATGTGGTGATATTTTTGACTCTGTTACGAATATGTAAACAAAAAAGGGTCCCGCACTTGCGGAACCCTTTACAAGTACTTATGCGGCTCGTGATTAGTAGCCCACGATGCCCTGCGGGAAGAAGAACATGCACAGCACGACGCACACGGCAAACACGACAGCCATGATGACGGTCAGGCGGTCGAGGTTCTGCTCCATAACACCTGTGGCAGAGCTGGAGTTATACAGCGAGCTAGCGATCATATCCGAAACGCCGGTACCCTTACCGGAATGCATCAGGACGAGAATCGTCAGCGCCACGGCAGAAACAGCCCAAACGACAAACAGAAGAATCTGGAACGGACCCATAGATAAGCTCCTTAATAGAACAATTCAAACTCCAGTACTGTACCACAATCCCCCGCTCTCCCCTACCTGCCACTCGGAGACGGGGCAGATATGGCAGAAATACCAAAAAGGGGTTGCCCGAATATGGACAACCCCCTGCAAGAAAACGCTTGGAGTTTTCTCTTAGGCCTCGGTGGCGAGCACGCGACCCGTCATCTCGGCGGAAGGCTCAATACCAGCCATGGTGAGCATGGTCGGAGCGATATCGGAAAGACGACCGTCCTCGATACCGGTGAGCTGTGCCTTCTCATCAACGATGATGAACGGCACACGGTTGGTGGTGTGAGCCGTAAACGGATGCTTAGAACCGTCGGAAGCAACGTCAAACATGTGATCAGCGTTGCCGTGGTCGGCGGTAATCAGCGCAAAGCCGCCCTTGGCGAGAATCGCCGGGACAACCTTGGACAGGGCATCGTCAACAGCCTCGACGGCCTTAACGGCGGCGTCGAAGACACCGGTGTGACCAACCATGTCGCAGTTTGCGAAGTTCACGATGTAGAAATCAGCGCGATCCTCGTTGATGGCAGCGACGAGCTTCTCGGTAACCTCGGGAGCGCTCATCTCAGGCTGCAGATCGTAGGTAGCGACCTTGGGGGAAGCGACGAGCACGCGCTCCTCGCCCTCCTTGGGCTCCTCGATGCCGCCGTTGAGGAAGAACGTCACGTGGGCGTACTTCTCGGTCTCGGCGGTGTGCAGCTGCTTCAGGCCATTGGCGGCGATAACGTCGGCCAGGACGTTCTCGGGGAACGTCTTGGGGAAGGCGACCTCGACATCAAACGTCGGATCGTACTCGGTCATCGTCACAAAGTGCGAAAGCTTGATCTGCTTGCGCTCAAAGCCGTCGAACTCCTTGTCCGTGAACACGCGGGTCATCTGACGGGCGCGGTCGGGACGGAAGTTGAAGAAGATGGCCGCGTCGCCCTCGTGGATGCCCTCGTTGTGGGCAGCGAAGGGCTCAACGAACTCGTCGCCGCGCGGGTCCTTCTCGTAGTAGGCCTTGATGCCGGCAACGGGGTCGACATCGGCATCGGACGCATTGACCATGACGTCGTAGGCACGCTGGATGCGCTCCCAACGGTTGTCGCGGTCCATGGCCCAATAGCGGCCAGAAACGGTGGCGACGCGAGCGTCGCAACCGGTCTCCTCGGAAATCTTAGCCAGGAAGGCGCAGAACTCGCTCATGTAGCCGGCACCGGACTGCGGGTCAACATCGCGGCCATCCATGAAGGCGTGGACGCGAACGGTCTTGACGCCATGCTGGGCAGCCATCTTGACCAGGGCCTCGACGTGGTTCATGTGGGAGTGAACGCCGCCAGGGCTCATAAGGCCCATGAGGTGAAGGGTCTTTCCCTCAGCCTTGACATCGTCCATAGCCTTGACGAAAACCTCGTTCTTGGCGATGGAGCCGTCCTTGATGGCATTGTTGATGCGCGAAAGCTCCTGGAACACGATGCGGCCGGCACCGATGTTGAGGTGGCCTACCTCGGAGTTGCCCATCTGGCCGTCGGGAAGGCCAACGTCCTCGCCCGAAGCACCGAGCGTGGTGTGGGGGTACTTCTCGTACAGGCCATCGAGGAAGGGCGTCTTGGCAGCGGCGACGGCGTTCTCGCCATCGGCCGGAGCAAGGCCGCAGCCGTCCATGATGATCAGGAGTGCAGGAAGATGACGCTGTGCCATATGTCCTACTCGCCTGCCTTGACGACCATAGAGGCGAAGTCGGCAGCCTTGAGCGAAGCGCCGCCCACGAGGGCGCCGTCAACGTCGGGCTTGGCGACGAGCTCGGCAATGTTGCCGGGCTTAGCGGAACCACCGTACAGGACACGGATGCCGTTGGCGAGCTCCTCGCCGAACATCTCCTTGAGGGTCTCACGGATAGCGCCGCAGACCTCCTGAGCGTCCTCGGCGGTAGCGGTCTTGCCGGTGCCGATGGCCCAGATGGGCTCGTAGGCGACGACGACCTGCTTGGGGCAGGTGATCTCAAGACCAGCAAGGCCAGCCTTGACCTGGTTCACGACGTGCTCGACATAGGTGCCGGCCTCGCGGACCTCAAGGGACTCGCCGCAGCAGAAGACGGGAACAAGACCGGCGGCAACGAGGGCCTTGACCTTCTTGTTCTGGTCCTCGTCGGTCTCGTGGAAGTAGTCGCGACGCTCGGAGTGACCGATGATGCAGTAGGTGCAGCCAGCGGACTTGAGCATGTCGCAAGAGGACTCACCGGTGAAGGCACCCTTGGCCTCCCAGTACACGTTCTGTGCACCGAGGGCGATGGGGGCAGCCTGAATGCGGTCATGGACCGTAGTGATGTCGATGGTCGGAGGGCAGACGAGCACCTCGACGCCAGCCAGAACCTCGGGCAGAGCCTGGGCCAGCTCGTCGGCGAGCTTGGCAGCCTCGGCGACGTCGTTGTTCATCTTCCAGTTACCAGCGATAAGAAGGGTGCGGTTAGGCATCGAGAAGCGCCTCCACTCCGGGCAGGGCCTTACCCTCGACGAGCTCCATGGAAGCGCCACCGCCGGTGGAGATCCAGCTCATCTTGTCGGCCAGGTTGAACTTGTTGACAGCTGCGACAGAGTCACCACCGCCGATGATCGAGGTGCAGTCAGCCTCGGCGACAGCCTCGGCGATAGCCTGGGTGCCGTGAGCAAAGTTGTCAAACTCGAAGACGCCCATGGGGCCGTTCCAGAACACGGTCTTGGCTCCCTTGACAGCCTCGGCATAGAGCTCCTCGGTCTTGGGACCGATGTCCATACCCTCACGATCGTCGGGGATAGCGTCGGAAGCAACAACCTCGGGGACAGCGTCCTCGCCAAAGTGATCGGCAACACGGTTGTCGATGGGGAGCAGGATCTTGACGCCCTTCTCCTCGGCCTTCTTGAGCATCTCGCCGGCGCGCTCGACCCAGTCCTCTTCCTTGAGGGACTGACCAACGGACAGGCCCTGAGCCAGGAAGAAGGTGTAGGCCATGCCGCCACCGATGATCAGGGTGTCAGCGGAGTCGATGAGGTGATCGAGAACGCCGATCTTGGAGGAAACCTTGGAACCGCCGACGATGGCGACGAAGGGGCGCTCGGGCTCGGCGAAGATGCCGGTCAGCGTGTCGACCTCCTTCTCGAGCAAGAAGCCGGCGACGGCAGGCAGGTAAGCGGCGGGGCCCACGACGGAACCCTGGGCGCGGTGAGCGGTGCCGAAGGCATCGAGAACGAAGACGTCACCATAGGAAGCGAGCTTCTTGGCGATCTCGGGATCGTTCTTCTTCTCACGCTTGTCAAAACGGACGTTCTCGAGAACGAGGACCTTGCCCGGCTCGACGGCGGCGACAGCCTCAGCAGCCTTCTCGCCGTAGGTGTCGGCGACAAAGGCAACGTCGAGACCAGAGAGCTCAGCGAGCTTCTTGGCGACGGGCTCGAGGGAAAGCTCGGGCTGGAAGCCGGTGCCCTCGGGACGGCCGAGGTGGCTCATGAGGATGACGCGAGCGTTGTGCTCAACGAGGTAGTTGATGGTGGGCAGGGCAGCCTTGATACGGGTGGTGTCGCCAACGACGCCATCCTTGATAGGCACGTTAAAGTCAACGCGGACGAGAACGCGCTTTCCGTCGACATCGATGTCGCGGACGGTCTTCTTGGTAAAGGCCATGTTTGCTTCTACCTTTCGTACGTGTCTGCCTCCCATTACGGCAGACGATTTCTTATAAAAAGGGCGCGACCCTAGGGTGTAAGCCCTATAAGGCCGCGCCCTTCTTTAGACGCTCAACGAGCTATTCGCTAAAAGCTAAATTAAGCAACGAACTTCTCGAAGTACTTGATGGTGCGGACCATCTGAGAGGTGTAGGAGTTCTCGTTGTCGTACCAAGAGGTGACCTGAACGAGGGTCTGGCCGTTGCCGAGGTCAGAGCACATGGTCTGAGTGGCGTCGAAGATGGAGCCGTGGGTCTCGCCGACGATGTCGCGGGAGACGATCTGGTCCTCGTTGTAGGCGAAGGTCTCGGGGATGGTCTCGGCGTAGGCCTTCATGGCAGCGTTGACCTCGTCGACGGTGACCTTCTTGTCAACGACGGCGTAGAGGTTGGTCAGCGAGCCGGTCGGCGTCGGGACGCGCTGGGCGGCACCGATGAGCTTGCCGTTGAGCTCGGGGAGAACCAGGCCGATGGCCTTGGCAGCGCCCGTGGTGTTCGGGACGATGTTCTCGGAGCAGGCGCGGGAGCGACGGAAGTTGCCCTTGCGCTGCGGGCCGTCGAGCGGCATCTGGTCGCCGGTGAAGGCGTGGATGGTGGTCATGATGCCGGACACGATGGGAGCGAAGTCGTTCAGACCCTTGGCCATCGGGGCGAGGCAGTTGGTGGTGCAGGAAGCAGCGGAGATGATGTTGTCCTCAGCGGTCAGCGTCTCATGGTTGACGTTGTACACGATGGTGGGCAGATCGCTGCCGGCCGGAGCGGAGATGACGACCTTCTTGGCGCCAGCGTTGATGTGGGCCTGAGCCTTAGCCTTGCTGGTGTAGAAGCCGGTGCACTCGAGAACGACGTCGACGTCGAGGTCGCCCCAAGGCAGGTTGTTGGCGTCGGCCTCCTTGTAGATCTTGATCTCCTTGCCGTCAACGGTGATGGAATCCTCGCCAGCAACGACCTCGTGATCGCGAGCGTAGTTGCCCTGCGTGGAGTCGTACTTCAGCAGGTAAGCGAGCATATCGGGAGAGGTGAGGTCGTTGATAGCGACGATCTCGGAGCCCTCATGACCGAACATCTGACGGAAAGCCAGACGACCGATGCGACCGAAGCCGTTAATAGCAACCTTTACTGCCATTGTGTCTCCTTTCGTAAGGCCCCCGCGAGCTACAGCGCCCGCCGTTGAGGCCCACAAACTAACCACTCGCCTAATATACCTTTTTTTTGACTTGAATTTCACGAGAATGCTCGAAATTGAAAATCAAATTTACGTTAAAACGTTTTAAAGACTAAAATAGCAGTTAAATCCATATATAAGTCGATACTTCAAACTACCTGTTTGCTTCAATGAGCTTTTCAAGCCGTAAAACACGATGGTAGAGGGCTGACTTCGACAAGGGAGGGTCAGCCATCTCCCCCAAATCACGCAGTGACAGATCGGGGTAGCGCTCGCGCAGGTTGCAAAAGACCGCCAAGGCATCCGGAAGCGCATCGCGAAGGCCACGCTGCTCGAGCTCATCGATAAGCGCAAGCTGATGTTGGGCAGCGCCGGCGCTTCTGGTCTGGTTGGCGAGCTCGGCGTTCACGCGACGGTTCACATCGTTCTTAACCAACTTGACCGCGCGCGCCTCTTCAATCTCGGCAACGCTGCGCTTGGCACCAATCAGCTTTAAAAGATGCTCGATTTCCTCGGCGCTCTTAATGTACACGGCATATGACCCCCGCCGAGCATTAACACGCGCATGGACCCCAATCTGCTCCAACAGATCGCAAAGTCCCTTGGCATATTGCTCGCCCTGCACCGCGATCTCCAAATGAAAATCGCCGCGTGGATCGGCCACGAAACCGCCCGCGATGAGCGCGCCGCGGATATAGGCAAGCCTGCAGCAAGGACGGGCAACGATATGTCGGGGCACGCCGGCGACAAGCCCTCCCCTACGGTCGAGGATGCCCAGCAGCACCAGAGCCTTATCCAGGTCTGGCTGATCAGGCAAGGTGATGAGGTAGTTTCGAACCTTATGCAATACAGATTTACGAACGGTGAACTCCGTTTTGAGCTTAAGGATGCGATGCGTCAGCGTGATCATCGTGCGCGCGACGGCGCCCGTCTCGGTCGCGACCGTCAAACGATACCGCCCGGAGCCGGTAAGCGAGAGCGTACCACTCACACGCGTGAGGGCGGCAAGCGTCGACAAATCGCAGTATTCACATTCGGGTTCGCAGCGCGCGAGCTCGTCACGCACCTCGGCGGTAAACGACATGCAGGCCTATGCTTTCGTGTTGGCGCGCGACAGGTCGCGGTGGGAAATGCTCACGTGATATTGGGCGCCTTCCAAATAACGTGCCGTGGCCTCGGCGATGGCAACGCTGCGGTGTTGACCGCCCGTGCAGCCGATGGCAATAGAAAGCTGTGGCTTGCCCTCAGCGATATAGCCGGGCATGACCGTATCGAGCAGCTGCGTCCAAGCTTTCCAGAACTCCTGGGTCTTGGGATGGTCCAGAACAAAGTCGGAGACTTTCTTATCGAGACCGGTCATCGTGCGCATCTCGGGATCGTAGAACGGATTGGGCAGGAAGCGAACGTCGATCATAATGTCCGCCTCGACGGGCATACCGTGCTTAAAGCCAAACGAGAACACGTGGACGTCCATGAGCTGCTGGTCGGACAGCTCGGAGAACGCCATGCGCAATTTGTTGCGCAGAGCAGAGGTGCGCAGGCGGCTCGTGTCGATGATCATATCGGCTCGATCGCGCACACCCTGCAGCTGCAGGCGCTCGCGCTGAATCGCATCGGCCGTAGTCTCCCCCGGCTTGGCAATGGGATGGCGGCGGCGGTTTTCGCTATAACGACGGATCAGCACCTCGTCAGAGGCCTCGAGAAACACGATGTCACAGCTCATCTCGCGCTCCTCGAGCGCGGCAACGGCATCGAGCAGCTCATCGAACAAGCCCTGGCTGCGCAGGTCGCAGGTGACGGCAAGATGCCTGCCCACGCCCGTATTGATGCCGACGAGTTCGGCAAGCTGGGCGATCAGACGCGGAGGCAAGTTGTCGATGCAAAAATAGCCCATGTCCTCGAACACATGCATGGCCTGCGTTCGGCCCGATCCGGACATTCCGGTGATGATGACGATATCGGGGATGCGCTCCGAGCGCTCCGCCGCATCCATGGCATCTCCCTTTTGCATGTGTGCCTCCTAAAACAAGCGCGGGACCCGGCCAGCGGATCCCGCGCGATCAATTGCCTTTATTGAGTATACCGCCCCAAGCGGATACGAGGCCTGTCTTACGCCTCAAGCGCAGCCTTGAACCAACTTGTAATACTCGTGGGGTGCGTGATGGCGGTGCCGACGACAACGGCCCAGGCGCCCGCATCAATCGCGGCGCGGGCCTCCTCGGGCGTGTGCACGCGGCCCTCGCAGATGATGGGGAGACCGGGGAATTCCTCGGTCGCCTGACGCAGAAGCGGCAGATCGGGGCCATCGGCCATGGTGCAGTCGATAGCGGCAACACCATGAGAAAGCGTGGTGGACACCAGGTCGAAGCCCATGTCGACAGCACGACGAATATCCTCGATGGTGGCACAGTCGGCCATCAGGAGCACGCCCTCCTCGTGCAGCGGGCGGAAGGTATCCTCGACCGACTTGCCATCGGGACGTGGGCGATCGGTGGCGTCAATCGCCACGATATCGGCACCCGCAGCAACGCAGGCGCGAGCGTGGCGCAGCGTCGGCGTGATGTAAACGCCCTCGTGCCCATCCTTCCACAGGCCGATAACAGGAACCTCACAGCGACCCTTAATGGCGGCAATGTCGGCAAGGCCCTGGCAGCGAATGGCGGCGGCGCCGCCGAGCTCGCAAGCGCGAGACATTTGAGCCATGGTCTCGGGCGTACGAAGCGGCTCGCCCATATACGCCTGAACGCTCACGACGAGCTTGCCCTTCAGGGATTGAATCAAAGGATCGACGGTCATGTTCGACTCAACCTTTCTCAAAACAGCCTTCTGAGACACCGCACCTTGACGTTCAAACCGTCGCTCGCGTACCGAAGTACGCCTCGCTCCTCTTTCACGTCAATCTGCGGCACCTCAGAAGGCGCACTTGGTAGTTATGTTTACTTCAACGACGCAAGAAGGTGTTCGGCGGCGCCGATGAGCGGCGCGTCGCCCTCCAGAGAACCGATGAGAATCGGCGTGTCCTGAAGCGGGTCGAGCGCCTGGCTGGCGTAGCCCTCGTGCACCGAATCCTTCCACGTCTGCGAACGCCAATCGGGACCCTGGTGAATCACACCTCCCGAAAGCACGATGACCTCGGGATCCAAGATGTTGGCAAGCGAGCCCAAGCTGGCGCCCAGCGCAAAGCCGGCGTCATGGATGACCTCGGTCGCCTTTGCGTCGCCCGCACGGCACAGGTCGTTCACGTCGCGACCGACCGAAGGACGGCTGGGGTCGACGCGACCAAAGCGCTCATCGTACATACGACCAATGGAAGTGCCGGAAGCAACCGACTCAAGATGACCGGAACGTCCACAGGCGCAGGGAATGCCAGCGGCAGCCGAGCACTCGATGTGGCCCATATGACCGGCAGCACCATGGAAGCCCTGCATCACACGGCCGTTCTCGACATATGCGCCGCCGATGCCCGTGCCGATGCCCAAGCACAAAACGGAGAACTTGCCCTTGCCGACGCCCCAGTGGGCCTCGCCCAGAGCATGAGCCTGCACGTCGCCCACCACGGCAACGGGGAGACCAAGGTCCTCGCGCAGACGCGGCCCCAACTGAACGCCGGACCAGCCGGGCATGATCTCGTTGGCATACGCGATGGCGCCCGTCTTGGGATCGACGACGCCTGCGGCACCGATACCGACACCGAGAACCTCGACATCGGGATTCGCCTCAAGAGCGGCCTTGATGGACGCCTCGATACGCTGGAAGACGGCCTCGCCGCCCTCCTGGGCCTCAGTAGGAACCTCGGCCTCAAATACGGGATGGGGCACGCTGCCGTCAGCCGGGTACTCCATAATGGCGGTCGCGATCTTAGTTCCGCCGATGTCGACAGAGCAGACGTACTTGTTCTCCATGTCGTTCTCCTTAGGAGATAAAAACAACTACAGGAAATGAAGGCGGTGTTATCGCCGCAGCATGATAAAGGTTTCCCAGGTGCCCGAGGTTGGGGTGAAAGTGGTCGGGCGTTGACCTAATGGGTCACGCCCGACCACTTGAACCCCAAGATCGGGTGCCTGGGGAATCTTTACAGGAGACCGTTGTCCTGGAGGACCTTCTTAATCGCCTCGACGTTCTCGCCGGTCATGGCCTTCACCGGGCGCGGCATGGTCGGGCTGTCGAAGATGCCCATGAGGTTCATAGCGGTCTTGAAGGCGCCGACGCCACCGGCATAGCCCTGGACGCCCGAGGTGACGTCCCAGATGTGCGAAATCTCATTGAGACGATCCTGCTCAGCCTTGACGGTAGCCCAGTCACCAGCCTGAGCGGCCTTCCACTGACGCACGTAGCCCTCGGGCTCAACGTTAGCGAGACCCGGGACAGAGCCGTCGGCACCACCGAGGTAAGCGCCGTCGACAACAACCTCGTGACCGGTGAGGATGCTCATCGGATGGCCGTTCTTCTCGTTCTCCTGAACGAGGTAGCGGAACGAGATGTCATCACCCGAGGAATCCTTGACGCCGGCCAGGACGCCCTCGGCGCCGAGCTTGGCAAGGAGCTTCCAGGGGAGCTTGGTGTGGACGCACACGGGGATGTCATAGGCAAAGATGGGCAGGTCGAGTTCCTCGTGCAGGATGCGGAAGTGCTCCTCGACCTCGGTCATGCCCTGCAGGGCATAGAACGGGCAGGTGGCGACGAGGGCATCGGCGCCCAGCTCCTGAGCGACCTTGCCGTGCTCGATCATGCGCTCGGTTTCGGTATCGATGATACCGACCAGAACAGGCACGCGGTGGTCGACGATACGGACGGCCTCGGCGATGATCTGGCGACGGCGCTCATCGGTGGAGAAGACGACCTCACCCGAAGAGCCCAAGAAGAACAGGCCATCGACGCCGGCGTCGATCATGCGGTTGATGCTACGCTCAAAGGAGACAACATCGAGCTGATGATCTTCGGTATCGGGAACAACGACGGGAGGGATAACGCCGGTGAATTTCTGAGTTGCCACAAGAATCTCCTTAGTTGTCTGGCGAGCGGCCCTGTGCCGCCCACTCTTGTTGGCAGTGTCCAGGCCGCCTAGGCCAAAGAACACGGGTAGAACGTTTGGTTAAAAAAGTCGACGACTTCGTTTTCGAACGCATTGATGCGCTCGTGAGCGTATTTGGCATAGATGATATGCCTCCGGTCACACTCAAGACCGTTGAATACGGCAAACTGGCCCTTGGGATCGCTCACGGCATCCATGAGTGATGTGCCCATGAGCACCGATCCGCGCACCCGAGACGACAGAGCCTCGAGGCCGCCGGGAATTGGATTGGCAACCGCCGTGCAGGCAAGGCCCCGCTCGTCCAGAGCAGAAACCGCCAGCGCGACTCCGCCGCCAAGACCCTCGCCCCATGCAAAGATGCGGTCGGGGTCCACGCCATCAAGATTTCGCGCAACCTTCGCCAACGCGCAGCCCCAACGGACGCGCCCGACAAAAGCGGGCGAAGCAATCCCCCACTGCAGGTCGTCCGCACCAGCAACAACGTCGCCTAGTGCAAGCACGGCATATCCCATGGCGGCAAATCTCGTCATGTGATGCCAGCCGCGCACAGGCCGATCGATGTCGTGGAACATCAGGCACAGCGGCACGCGCTCAGATACTCGGGCACGACCAACAGGCTCAATCAAACGAGCGTGGACCGCATGGTCACCGAGCTCAAAGGAAACCTCCGAGTAACGGGCGCAGGGGTTAACAAAGTCAATCGCCGTAATGGCCAGGCCTTGAATCTCAAGATTCGAAGCGCATGTCTCTAAATCAGAAACATCTGCTTGGACATCACCGTGCCAGTCCCGATATTCTGCGAGCCTTGACGAAACCGTCCCAGCAATCCCCGCGAGCCCGGGGACGATCAGCTCATCGACATTGCTCTCGCACTTAGACATGAGCCTCCCCTCCTTCGCAGAAAAACGGAATGATCATGTCGTCAAAGTCCTGAATCTCCTCGTGGCCAAAGCCCTCAAAGAACTCGTGTCGCTTCTCGCAGGCCAGGTTGTTGTAGACCGCAAACTGCGTCGCCGGCGGACAGACGATATCGGCTGTGCCCGTGCCAAACAGCACGGGGCATTTGACCATGGGGGCAAAGTTCTTGGAATCGAAGTACGCCAGCTTGGCATAGGCCTCCTCAATACGAGTCGAGTCCTCGTCAAACCAACGCGACCAATAACGCAGACCCTCGTAGGCAATGTCGTCGGCATCCAAATCCCAGACCAGGCGGAAATCCGACAGGAAGGGATAGAGGATGGCGGCGCGATTGATAAGCTCGCTGTTAAGCGCGCAGGTCGCAATGCCCAAACCGCCGCCCTGCGATGCGCCGTTCACAAATACGCGGGCAAGATCGATGCCCTCGAGCTCGCGAACAATACGGCACAGGATGCGGATATCCTGGTGCAAGCGGACATAGTAGAGGTTGGCCGGGTCGCCATCGATACCGGCGACAATATGGCCCGCGACCGTTGTGCCTTCAAATCCACCAATATCCTCGGAGGGGCCACCCTGGCCGGGGCAGTCGAGGGCGATGAGTGCCATGCCCATGCCCGCAAACGACGCCTGCTCGAACCAGCTGCGGCTTGCACCCGGATAGCCGTGGAACTGTAACACCAGCGGCACGGGATCGTCCGAAACCGGCTTGAGATACTTGGCATGCAGGCGGGCGCCACACATGCCGGTATACCAGAGTTCGAAAAACCGACAAGTCGCGGAATCCGCAACCGAAGCCGCCTCAATCTCGTAGTCGAGCTCGACAGCGTCGGCCTCGGCCATGCGGTCCTTCCAAAAGAGATCGAAATCCGATGGACGGGGCATAGCGCCTCGATATTCACCAAATTGCTGTTGTAGCTCCTGAGCACTTGGCATGGCTCGTGAACCCAACCTTTCGAAATCGCAACGGAGGTGCGCCCGGCAAGGGAACCGGGCGCACGGGAGGGAAAGCGAGGCTACTCGCCGAGCTTGGGATGCAGCAGCGACGGCGCAGCGCCGAGCAGCATCTTGGTGTAGGGGTCCTGAGGGTGCTGGAAGACCTGCTTGGCCTCGCCCTGCTCGACGATCTTGCCGCCATTCATAACGATGATGTCGTCAGAGATATAGCGGACCGTCTGGATGTCATGGCTGATGAAGACCATGGCCAGGCCGAGCTCCTTCTTAAGGTCGGTCAGCAGGTTCAGAATCTGCGCGCGGACCGAAACGTCCAGAGCCGAGGTGGGCTCGTCGGCGATGATGGCATCGGGGTTCAGCGACAGGGCACGGGCAATTGCGACGCGCTGGCGCTGGCCGCCCGAAAGCTGGCCGGGAAGAACCTCGGCGGCGGAGCTGGGCAGACCGGTGAGCTCCAAGAGCTCCTTGACGCGCTTCTCCTGCTCGGCCTCGGTACCCAGGTTGTGGACGCGCATGGGGTCGAGCAGTTGCTCGCGAACGACCATGCGGGGATTGAGCGCCGTGGCCGGGTTCTGGAACACGACCGAGATAACGCGACCCATGTGGCGACGGTCCTCGGCGGTACGTTTGGTAACGTCCTTGCCCTTAAAGTAGACCTTGCCGCTCGTGGGGGCCTGCAGGCCGCACATGACGTTGGCGGTGGTGGACTTTCCGCAACCGGACTCGCCGACGATGCCGATGGTCTGTCCGGGCATGAGCTTAATCGTTACACCCTGGACGGCGTGAACCAGGTTGGGGTGCAGAATCGAGCCGGTACGGGTCCTAAAGGTGACGTGGACGTCATCAAGGAAGATGATCGGCTCGACGCCGTTGACTGCGGTCTCGCTCATCTACATCACCTCCGCGTGAGGGGTCAAACCATTTGCCTTGAGCACCTCATCGGGGAGCTCGGAATAGAAGTGCTCGGTGCCGGGCACGCGCTTGAAGACCGGACGGGTGTCCAGGCCAATGCGCGGATGACTCGAGCGGGGCGCGAAGCGATCGCCCTTGGGGAAATCGCGCGGGCTGGGAACAGCGCCGGGCACCTGGTGCAGGCGGCCCGAACCGCTCTCGATGGACAGGACGGAACCCAGAAGACCGCGAGTGTACTCGTGGATCGGGTTGGTGAGCAGCTCCTTGGTGGGCGCCTGCTCGATAACCTGGCCGGCGTACATAACCGTGATGTTATGAGCGACCTCGGCGACCAGTGCCAGGTCGTGCGAAACGAAGATCATGGCAAAGCCGAGCTTGGCCTGAAGGTCGTTAAGCAGCTTGATGACCTGCTTCTGGACGGTAACGTCCAGAGCGGTCGTAGGCTCGTCGCAGATGACCAGCTTGGGGTCGCGGGTAAGGGCCATAGCGATCAGAACGCGCTGACGCTGACCACCGGAAAGCTCATGCGGATAGCTCTCGAGCGTACGCTTGGGGTCGAGGCCCACGAGCTCCAGGAGCTCCTCGGCGCTACGGGTGCCGCCACGCTTGGTGAGCTGCTTCATCTGGGCGGAAATGAGCATGGAGGGGTTGAGCGAGGACAGGGCGTCCTGATAGACCATGGCGATATCGGTACCGCGCAGGCCGAACCACTCCTTCTTGCTCATCTTGAGCAGATCGCGGCCCTCCCAGAGAACCTCACCGGAAAGATGCTCGTCATCGTCGGTCAGGCCCATGATGGCCAGCGTGGTGATGGACTTACCGCAGCCGGACTCACCGACCAGGCCCATGGTCTGGCCGGGACGGACATCAAAGTTGACGTGGTCGACGACGTTGATATCACCGTGGTGCTCAAACTGGATGCAGAAATCGCGTACCGAAAGGATCGGCTCAACGGACTCATCGGGCACATGGCGGTCGTTACGCTTGAGTTCGACATCACGCAGGGCGCCAAGACGGGCGGACAGGGACTGAGCCTGCTCCTTGTAGGCGCGAACGGGGTCGGAAACCAGCAGGTCGGCCTCGCGGCGCTTGGAGGAGTCGGTCGGATCCAGGGCGGCGGAGGGAGCAGCGGCCATGGCGTCGGTAATGCCCTCGGAGAGGATGTTGAGCGCCAGGCAGGTGATCATGATGGCCAGACCCGGGAACAGCGCCTGCCACCAACGGCCAGCGAGCACGCCGCCGCGGGCGTCGGCGAGGATGTTGCCCCAGGTAGCGGTGGGCTCCTGGATACCAGCGCCGATGAAGGTCAGCGATGCCTCGAAGATGATGGCGTCGGCGACCAGGGTAACGGTGAAGACCATGATCGGGGCGATGCAGTTACGCAGAACATGCTTGATCAAAATCCACGGAGCCTTGGCGCCGGAAACGATGACCGCGCGGACATAGTCCTCGCCGTACTCGGACACGATGTTGGCGCGCACGATACGGGCAATCTGCGGAGTGTACATAAAGCCGATGGCGAAGATGATCGACGGCACGGAGTTGCCCAGGATGGAGACGAAGACGGCAGCGAGGGCGATGCCCGGGATGGACATGATGATGTCCAGGATGCGCATGATCGCCTCGGAAACGGACTTGCGCGAAACCGCCGCGAGGGCGCCCACGACAGAACCGCAGACCAGAGCCATGGCAGTGGCGCCAAAGCCGATGATTAGCGAGTAACGACCACCGTAGAGCATACGCGACAGAATGTCGCGACCCTTATCGTCGGTACCGAAGATAAATCCGTTACCGGGAGCCTGGCGAGCAGTGAAAATCTCGACCGGGCTATAGGGGGCAAGAAGGGGCGCCAGAATCGCGGTCAGGGCGACCAGCACCAGCACGACGGCGGCAATCTTAGAAGACAGCGTCATCTTCTTCCAGCCACCGAGCTTGAGCCCCTTGGAGGCAGCTTTCTCGAGCTGCTCGGTTTGCTTCTCTCGAATCTTTACCATAATCTACACCGTCCTGATGCGCGGGTTGATGAGCAGGTAGAGCATGTCAACCACGATGTTGATGATGATGAAGGCAAGAGCAACGACGATGACGACGCCCTGAACCAGGTTCGCCTCGTTGCCCTGAACGCCCTGCAGAATCGCAGTACCCATGCCGGGGAGGTTGAAGATGACCTCGATGACGACGGCGCCGCCCATAAGGTAGCCGATCTTAAGACCGAGGGTGGTGACCGGGGTAATCAGCGCGTTGCGCAAAACGTTGATGCCGACGACGACCTTCTCGGGAACGCCGGCGCCACGGGCCATGCGGACATAGTCCTTATCGAGCTCCTCGACCATGGCCGTACGCACGATACGAGTCATCTGACCCGTCAGCGGGAATGCCAGAGCGATAGCGGGCATGATCATACGTCCCAGATAGCCAGCCGGGTTGGTGGTGAAGTGAGGCAGAGCACCGGATGCCGGGAGCACCTTAAGGTAGGAAGAGAACAGCAGAATCAACAGAACGGCAAGCCAGAACGACGGGGTTGCCAAGCCGGCGATGGAAAAGACGCGGATCACTTGGTCCGGCCATTTATCGCGATACAGTGCCGCGATGACGCCGAGTAAAAACGAGACGACCGCGCCGATGGCAAGACCGATGAAGGTCAGCTGCATCGTGACGGGCAGGGCCGTGGAGATGCGCTTGGCAACGGAGTTGCGAGCAGCACCATAGGTGCCCATGTCACCATGGATCAAATCGCCCATGTAGCGCACGTAGCGCACGGGCCAGGGGTCGTCCAGACCATACTTCTCATGGTACTCGGCAACCGCCTCGGGCGAGGCACCGTCACCCAACGCCGTATAGGCGGGGTCGGTCTTGGAGAACGACATAAGGAAGAACACCAGGACGGTGACGCCCAATGCCATGATCGGCAGCGCCACGAGACGCCTTCCAATCAAACGTAGAAAGTTGTTCACGTTCTCTCCCCTTTCTTTTGTCGGTAGGACCAACTGGTATATGAGTATGGATACTCATTACAAGACCCGAGCGACATCGAGGCCGCCCGGGTCTTTGTTTCAACTATGAGGACGTTGCCTTACGACCGACGCCCTACATATGACTCAAGCGAGTCTTAGGCCTTGACGGTCGCGACGCCCCTGAAGGACATGCTCGTCGTGCCGATGCCCTTGAAGCCATCGAGGGCCTCGCCGTTGGGCGCGGTGGACGGATCGTCCCAGGAAGCGGAAACGGTCTTGACGTGGACAACGGGGTACAGAACAGCGTTGTCGGCGATGATGTCGAAGCACTCGTTCCACTTCTTCTGCTGCTCGTCGCCCTCGGCGGCAAGAGCCTCGTCCATGAGACCGTGGAGCTTCGCCCACTCAGCGGAATCCTTCCACGGGCAACGGGTCTGCATCCAGACGTTGTCGCCATACCACCAGTTGAGCAGCAGGTCGGGGTCAGCGCCGAAGCAGGACGGATCGCCAGGAGCGAGAAGGATATCGTAGGCCTCGCCGCCGTCGATGGCAGCGTAGGTGGCCGGCGAGGTATCGGTCTGGATGGTCACATCGAAGCCGAGAGCGTCGAGGTCGTTCTTGACCTGAGCGGCCATACCCTTGATCTGCTCGTTGTCGGTGGTGCGCAGGGTGATGGCGCCCGGGGTGATGCCAGACTCTTCGATGAGCTTCTTGGCCTTCTTGGCGTCAGTCTTGTACACCGTGGAAGCCTCATGATAGTTGGTGAAGCTCTTGGGCAGGTAGCAGCTGGCAGCGGTGGCAAGGCCGGCGAAGGTGTTGGTGATCATCTTCTCGGTGTCGAGCGCGTACATGACGGCCTGACGGACCTTGACGTTGTTCCAAGGCTCCTTGGCGACGTTGAACATGATGAAGCGGGTGCCGAAACCCTGAACGTTATCGATCTTGCAGCCAGCGCTCTCGAGCTGGTCGACGGCATCAGCGGTGACGAGCTCCATAACGAGCGTGGAGCCCTCCTGCTGGGCGGTAACGCGAGCGGTGGGGTCGGTCAGGATGCTGTACTGGATCTTCTTATCCTCGGCAGCATACTCACCGTTGTACTCGGGGTTGGGAACCAGGGTGATCTCGGTATCGGAGATAGAGTCGTACATCCAGGGGCCGGAACCGATCGGCTGCTTGGCGCGATCCTCCTCGGCCTGGGTGGCCGGGGTAACGCGGATGATGGCCAGACGATCCTTGAGCAGGGAGAAGTTGGGGACCTTGGTCTTGACCGTTACAGTGCTGGCGTCCTTGGCCTCGATGGACTCGAAGGGCTGGAAGAACGGAGCATAGGTAGCGGAAGCGGCGCAAGCGGTGTAGGAGGCAACGACGTCGTCAGCAGTGACCTCGGTGCCATCGGAGAACTTGGCACCCTTGCGGATGGTGACCTCGAAGGTAGTGTCGTCCACAGACTTGGGATCGTCGGTGGCGAGCTCGTTGAAGGTGCTGTAGTCGTGGTAATCGATGCCGTAGAGGCCCTCGATGACGTGCCAGTTAGCACCCAGGCCCACAGCGGAGCCGGTGCTGGCGGGGTCGAAGCTGGACGGAGCGTAAGCGGAACCAGCGGTGATCACGCCGCCGCCACGGTTGGCGGAATCGGTGGAACCGGAAGCGGAACCTTCGTCGCTAGAGCTGCCACCGCAGCCGGTGAGACCAAGCCCTGCGACAGCAGCGACGCTGCCGGTGAGGCCGAGGAACGAACGCCTGGACATACCCTTGTTGATGATGGCCATGTCTTCTCCTATCAATAGAGAATCTTACCCGGGAGCACCTAGACTTGCCCCCGCGCAACTTGCGGACGATATATACCTTACCTACCGACGAACCCAACTGAGGTGCCGCGCTCGGCGACCGATACATACATACGCTTGAACGGTATTTACTACCGTTCACCGAATTCGTTGACAAACGATTCGCCAGACAGTATGTATCGGCGAGGTGAGATATCAGTCTTCGTCAACCCGCAGGATAGCAGGGTTTTCGCTTGGGTTAGTCAAACGTTTTAGCGTTAATAAAACCCGAAACCAGCAGGCAATCATGGCGAAATAAATGGTTGAAAATCGCGCAATCATGTATATCAGTTGTTTAGGCTCGTGTTTAGCTATCGGAATGGCCAGCCGCCGCCTCGGCGCGCTCGGCATTCCACGCAACGAGCGCCTCGTGGACCGCCTTGGCAACATCGGCAGGTATGCCGCGAACTTCCGCGATCTCTTGCTCGCTCGCCGCGCGCAAACGCTTCATCGAGCCAAAATGGCGCATAAGGGCACGTTTTCTGGTGGGTCCCACGCCTGGAACGTCATCGAGTACCGAAACTGTCATGGCTTTATCACGCAACTCACGATGGAATGTGATTGCAAAACGGTGCGATTCATCGCGCACCTGTTTAATTAGATAGAGCGAAGCAGACCCGGTCGGCAGCACGACGGGAGTCTCGTCCCAAGGCACGAAAACCTCCTCATCGGCCTTTGCCAAGCCACAAACTGGTATATCGAGCCCAAGAGCCTCAAGTTGCTTGATCGCAGCGGTCAATTGCGGCTTACCGCCATCGACAACGAGCAAATCGGGGCGCGATCCAAAGCGCTCGTCGGCCATGCGCTCGGGAGCATAGCGTCGTCCCAAAACCTCGGACATCGACACGAAGTCGTTTGCCTCGTCCAATTCGGCCTGAATTTTAAAACGACGGTACTGGCTCTTGTCGGCGCGTCCGTTGGTAAACACCACCATCGAGGCGACGGTAAAGGTTCCGTGCAGCGTCGAGATATCGAAGCACTCGATACGCATCGGCGGCGCTGGCAGCGCCAGCGCGCTTTCGAGCTCCAGGAGCGCCTGATTGGTGCGGTCGTCAGCGTACCCCGTTCGCATCATGTAGCGCATGAGGGCATGGCGCGCATTTTTGGATGCCATATCGAGCAAACGGTGCTTTTCGCCACGCTGCGGCCTATGGAGATGGCAGGAACGCTCGCGCTTGCCCGCAAGCCATTCCCCCAGCGCCTCCGCATCCTCAAGCTCGACGGAAAGGTTGACCTCAGCTGGAATATCAGCCGTCTCGTCGTAATAGCGCTTAAGAAAGCCCGACTGGAGCTCTTCCTCGTCAACATCAAGACCCTTGTCGAGAATGAACTCGCAGGTGCGAACTGTTCGGCCCTCGCGAACGACGAAGACGCAAGCGGCGGAGATGGTCTCCTCGCGATAGAACCCGATGACATCGATATCGACACTGGAGGGAAAAACGACTTGCTGACGATCGTCCAGACCCCTGATGACCTCCAAACGACGTTTGACGCGTGCCGCGCGCTCAAAGTCGAGCGCCTCAGCGGCATCCGTCATCTCGGAGGTCAGCTCATCGACGACATCCTTGCGATGGCCCGACAAAAAGCGCTCGACACGTTTGACGTTCTTGGCATAGTCCGTAGGAGAAATCGCGCCGACACACGCACCCGGGCCGCGCCCGACATGGTAGTCGAAGCAGGGACGCCCGTTTTGTGCGCAAATCATATTGACGATGTCTTCCTCGCCCTTGTGGGACTCGATGATACGGCGACAACGACGCCACTCCGCACAGGATGCAGAGCAGATGGGGATAACCTTGCGCAGCGTATCTATCGTCTCACGTGCCGCACGGCTATCGGTATAGGGTCCAAAATAGCGCGTTCCCGGCTTATGACGCTCACGTGTGTATTTGATAGCGGGATACAGGTCGCCCTTTGTAATGGCGATAAAGGGGTAGCTCTTGTCATCCTTGAGGTCGACGTTAAAGTACGGATGGTACTGACCAATCAAATTGCGTTCGAGCACCAACGCCTCGTGCTCGGTCTCCACCACGATATAGTCAAAGCTCGCCACCAGCTGCATCATCAGCGGAATCTTTTGACGCTCATCCTGCAGCGTCACGTACTGGCGCATACGGGAACGCAGGTTTTTCGCCTTGCCAACGTAGATGACATCGCCCTTGGCATCTTTCCAAAGGTAGCATCCGGGCTGCGTGGGAACGCGCGAAACCTGCTCGGCGAGTGTTGGAATGTTGTCGTGACCGGCCACACGCACCTACTTGCGACGAAGCAGCGCCGAGACCTCGGGCATCTTAAGGACAACGGCAAGGCCAAAGGTAACAGCAAGCGAGACGACACCCGCAACGCAAACGTAGCCAAGAGTAATCAGAATCGAGCCGCCAAGTGCCCCGACAAAGTGTTCAAGCGCCCACATGACGCCGGCGCCTGCGGCAGCACCCAGGCCGCCGAACAAAAGGCCAAAGAAACCGCCATGCAGGATAGATTTGACCTGAAGGCCACGCAGACGACGACGCAGCCACCACAGCGAGCAACCGACCAAGATCACGTAGTCGACGACATACGAAAGCGCGATTGCCGGCATACCGAAGCCCAGCACAACGCCAAACAGCAGAACCGAGCCGGCCTGGCCGATGGCGGAATACAGGCAATAGCGGCTATAGGGCTTCATGTCGAGCAAGGCAGAGAAGCTCTTCTGCATCAACACGACCACGCCGTAGAGCGGCAGCGAGAGCGCCAGGTAGACAAGGTACTCGGACACCAGCGCCACGCCGGATTCATCGAACTTGCCGGCACAGTAAATCATGTTGAGCGGACGTGCGAAGACAATCAGGTACAGTGCGAACGGAATCAGGAAGAACAGCATCTGGGCGACGCCACGCGAAATGCCCGTGCGAACGCTGTCGTAATCCTTCTCCTGTGCGTCATGAGAGAGCTCGGTATAGAGCGCCGTCGAAAGCGAGGCGGCAATCAGCGCGTAGGGCAGCGTGTACCACAGGCGCGCATAGGCGATGACGGAAGGACCCGTCTCGGGCTGGACCACCAGCGCGGCAGCGTTGGTGATAGAAGTCGAGACAAACATGCACACCGTGGCGAGCAGCGTCGGGATACCGAGCGCAATCGTCTGGCGCAGCGCGGGGTCCTTAAAGTCGATATGGATATGGGGATGCACGCCGTGCTTGCCAAGCGCGGGAATCTGACATGCCATCTGAACAAAGACACCGAGGGTCGTACCGGCCGCAATCAAGATGATGCCGGCACGTTCGCCAAACTGTGCGGACACGGGCGCAAAACCCATAAAGCTCGCAATGACGATCACATTGTTGAGGACCGGGGCAAACGTCGACCAGAAGTAGTCGCGGTGTGCGTTGAGAACGCCCGAGAACACCGAGCCCAAACCATAAAAGAGAATCTGGATGGCAAAGAAACGGAACATGAACGCAGCGGTATCCATGCTGCCGCCGTCACCCGAAAGGAACGATTGCGTCCAGATAAAGCCCGGGGCGAACACGGTCCCCAGCAACGAAATGCCACCCAGCACCAAAAGCAGAATGCCAAGCAGGTTGCCCACGTACTCGTTCGAGGCCTCGCGACCCTGCTCACGCCTCACGCCCATGTACACGGGCAAAAACGCCGTCACGAGCATGCCACCCATCACGAGTTCGTAGAGCATATTGGGCAGGTTGTTGGCGACCTGATAGGAGGACGAGAGTAGCGACATGCCGATAGCGGCCGCCATTGCCCACGTGCGGATAAAACCGGTGACGCGAGACACGATAGTCAGAATGGTCATAAGCCCGGCGGAACGACCAACCGTGGAGTAGTCCGACGAGCCCATGTCGTCAGTGTCATCTCGCGACGAAGAAACTTCGGATGAGGGTGTCTGAGGCGCAGATTCTTTTGCAAAATGAGCTCCGCACTTCAATTCTTCCTGCGGCATCGCTCAGTCCTCTCTCGTAATCGCGGCAACCGTCGCCCCGCAAAATGCAATTAAATCATCGGGTGCAAGCTCGAGCTGATAACCACGCTTGCCTCCCGAAATAAAAATGGTATCCCAAAGGACGCATGTCTCGTCAATGAGCGTCCGGTAGCGTTTTTTCATACCGACCGGGCTGCAGCCGCCGCGAACGTAGCCAGTCGCCGCAAGCAAATCCTTCACATGCATCATGGCCAAGGACTTCTCCCCCGCGGCACGCGCGGCGGACTTTAGATCGAGCTCGTCGGCAACAGGGATGCAGCACACGACATAGTCGTTGGACGGCGTCACGCAGACCAAAGTCTTAAATCCTTGACCGGGCTCCTCGCCAAGCTGCTCCGAAATCGCGACCCCCAGGCCCACCGACTCATCACCATCGTCTTCGTACGTATGTAGAACATAGGAAATGCCGGCACTTTCCAGCTCGCGCATCGCATTGGTTTTTGGCGTCTTTACAGCCTTTGCCATGACATATCCTTTCTCTCGCATTCGGACGCAAGGATTAAGTATATGTCCAATTCGGCTGCATACGTCACTTCGGCACAGCAAGCGCCATCGAATCACAAGGAGTCGATGGCGCCCATAAACTGAATCGCCTATTTATTGAGCATCAAGTTGAGCCTGACGCTCCCGGTCACGCCTGAGCAACGGCGCCAAAAACTTGCCCGTATAACTCTGCGGACAGTCCGCAACCTGCTCCGGTGTGCCCGAAACCACGACGGTTCCGCCGCCGTTACCGCCCTCGGGACCCATATCGATCAGGCGGTCGGCAACCTTGATGACATCAAGGTTGTGCTCAATCACCAGCACCGTGTTGCCCGCATCGACCAAGCGCTGCAGCACATCGAGCAGCTGGCGGACGTCCTCAAAATGAAGACCGGTCGTCGGCTCGTCCAAAATATAGAACGTCTTGCCCGTCTGGCGTCGATGAAGCTCCTTGGCGAGCTTCACACGCTGCGCCTCGCCGCCCGAGAGCGTCGTGGCGGGCTGGCCCAGGCTCACGTAGCCTAAGCCTACATCGTACAGCGTCTGGAGCTTGCGCTTAATCTGCGGGATATTCCCAAAGAAGGCCAGCGCCTCGGTGACGCTCATGTCGAGCACGTCCGAGATGGTCTTGCCACGGTAGGTGACCTCGAGTGTCTCGCGGTTGTAGCGTTTACCGCCGCAAACTTCGCAGGGAACGTAGATATCGGGAAGGAAGTGCATCTCGATCTTGATCTGCCCGTCGCCCTTGCACGCCTCGCAGCGCCCGCCACTCACATTAAAGGAGAAACGACCCGGCGAGTAGCCGCGCGCCTTCGACTCCGGCGTACTCGCAAACAGCGCGCGAAGATCATCCCACAGGCCGATATAGGTAGCAGGGTTGGAACGCGGCGTGCGGCCAATCGGCGCCTGGTCGATATCGATAACCTTATCGATACACTCGATGCCCTCGATTTTTTTATACGGACCCACAGGGCGCGTCGAACGGTGAATAGCATTCGTAAGGGCAGGCGCAATGGTGTCGGTAACCAGGGAGCTCTTGCCCGATCCCGACACGCCGGTAACAACCGTAAGCGTACCAAACTCGATCTTGGCGGTAACGTTTTTGAGGTTGTTGGCTCGAGCGCCCGTAATTTTAAGGCAGCCGCGACCGGGCTTGCGCCGTTCATCAGGCACCCGAATCATTCGTTTGCCGGTCAGATAAGCGCCCGTCATCGACTCAGGACACGCCATGATATCAGCAGGCGTTCCCGCCGCGACTACGTGTCCGCCGTTGACACCGGCGCCGGGCCCCATGTCGATCACGTAGTCGGCGGCACGGATTGTATCCTCGTCGTGTTCGACAACGATAACGGTATTGCCGATATCGCGCAGGCGCTCGAGCGTCTTGATCAGGCGCTCGTTGTCACGCTGATGAAGACCGATCGAGGGCTCGTCCAGAATATAGAGCACGCCCATGAGACCCGCGCCGATCTGCGTTGCCAAGCGAATACGCTGTGCCTCGCCACCGGAAAGCGTCGCCGAGGCGCGATCGAGTGTCAGATAGTCGAGTCCAACATCGACCAGAAAACGCAGGCGCTCCAGGATTTCCTTGACGATACGGGCGCCGATAAACTGTTGGCGCTCGGTGAGTTCCAGGCCCTCAAAAAACTCGAGCGATTCACGGCACGACAGGCAACAAACTTCGTAAATGGACTTGCCGCCCACGGTGACGGCGAGCATCTCAGGGCGCAAACGAGCGCCGTGGCAGGTCGAGCACGGCTCCTCGCGAATGTACTTCTCCAGGCGCGCCTTGGTGTTCTCGTTCGTCGTCTCGGTATAGCGTTCGTACAGGATGTTGCGAACGCCCGAAAACTTGGTATCCCACTGGCTGCGACGTCCGTCGAGCTTTTGGTAGTCGACCGAGATCTTCGTATCGCCCAGGCCATCCAAGAATGCACGACGCACGCGAGGGGGCAAGTCCTCCCACGGCGTATCGGCGCTCACCTTAAAGTGTTTGCAGACCGCAGCAAAAATCTGCGGATAGTAGTTCGAATTGCCAAACAGGCTACCAAAGACTCCGTCGGCAATGGACTTCGAGGGGTCCTCGATCAGCGCCTCGGCATCAACGGTTTTCTTAAAGCCCAGGCCGTCGCACTCAGGACATGCGCCATAGGGAGCGTTAAACGAAAAATCACGCGGCTGAAGATCGTCAATGGAGTGTCCATGCTCCGGGCACGCCAAGGCCAACGAATACTCCAGAAGCTCGCCCTCGGTCCCCTCGGGAGCATCACGATCGGGCAGCATGTACACGTTTACATTGCCGTGAGCCAGCGCGGTCGCCTGCTCAACAGACCCGGCGATACGGCCAAGAGAGTTCTCACGGATCACGATGCGATCGACCACGACCTCGATATCGTGCTTGAACTTCTTGTCCAGATCGATCGGATCGTCGAGCGAGCGCACTTCACCGTCGACACGCACGCGGCTAAAGCCCTCGGCGCGAAGGTCCTCAAACAGTTTGGTGTACTCGCCTTTTCGCCCGCGCACCACCGGTGCCAGCACAAACGCGCGGCGGCCCTCCCCCGCCGCCAAGACCTTGTCGGCAACCTGGTCGGTCGTCTGGCGCTCAATGACGCGGCCGCATTCGGGACAGTGCGGGGTGCCCACACGGGCGAACAGCAGGCGCAGATAGTCATAAATCTCGGTTACGGTGCCAACCGTCGAGCGAGGGTTTTTAGACGTCGTCTTTTGGTCGATCGACACCGCCGGCGAAAGGCCGTCGATTGAATCCAAGTCGGGTTTGTCCATCTGGCCCAAGAACTGGCGCGCATAGCTCGAAAGACTCTCGACGTATCGACGCTGGCCCTCGGCATAGATAGTGTCAAATGCCAGCGAACTCTTGCCCGAGCCAGAAAGACCGGTAATGACCACGAGTTGGTCACGCGGAATGGAAACATCGATATCACGGAGGTTGTGCTCACGAGCGCCGCGAATAACGATAGAAGAATCAGACATGGAAGCTCCTTGCCTCCTATTGCATCGAATCATACTGTCGATGAGTTTAGCGCACTCGACGCGCACAGATGTTCGTAATACAAGATTCGCAGACCTTTAGCTTTGCGTATCGGGCGCTTTGTTTCTCGAAATGCCGTGGAAAGGTTACAGTAATCTAATACTGAACTTAATTTGCCGTAACAGAGGAACGTCCATGACCGAAGATATCCCCCTTGAAATCACTTCGAGCGACATGGCCAATCTGCCCATATTCATCGCCGTCCTTATCGTGGCCATCGTCGTGGTGCGTGTATATTTTTCAATCAAACACAATGAAAAGCCGCCCATTGCCCGCGTCTTTTGGTGCGCGACGCTCCTCATCCCGCTCGGCATGGTAGCTGCATGGATTACGAATCAATTGCTCGTAAATGAGGACAATTCCCTATGGGTCCTTTCTTATTCGGCGCTCGGTGCTACCGCCGTCATACTTCTTGTCGAGCCCTTGGTTTCGGGACTTATCGACCAAACCGATCTTGCGACGGGAACGGTTGCCTGTATTTGCCGTGACATCCTTGTCATCGCCGCTGTTTCAGCGCTCTCGTTCGTTTCACTCGAAATTGCCTGTAACGAAACGTTCTATCGCATTCCCGCCAACTCATTCGGGTTTTCCGTCGGGCTGCTCGCGACGGTTCTGCTCTCCCTTTATTTGCTGGGACAGCGTCATGGAGGCGTCATGGCCCTCGTGCCCGTCGCCTGTTGCATCCTTGGCATTGCCGAGCACTTCGTCATAACGTTTAAAGGCGAGGCCATCCTGCCAAGCGATATCTTGGCCCTTGGCACCGCAATGGAAGTGAGCGAGGGATACGAGTTTACCTTTACCGCCGGAATCGTAACCTCTCTAGCCCTGCTGGAGATTTCCCTAGGGCTTCTTTCGCTTATCCGACCGAGAAAGCTCCGTACGCCCACCCATGTCTTCCCCGCAATCGCCGCTAACCTCTGCGCTTTTCTGCTAGTGACCGTTATGGGGCTCTCGGGCTTTTCCAGCATCGACTTGGAGCAGGCGCTGAATTTTGGATTTGACCGTTGGCAGCCCATCACCACGTATGCGTCTCAGGGTTTTATCACTTCGTTCACCGAAATGGTCAACGAGTTGCCCATTGAGAAGCCCGAAGACTATACGCCCGATGAGGCGCAGAGCATCGAGCAGAAGCTCGCCGCCACCTACGACAGCACGTATGGCTCGAGCGAGCAGCGCGCGGCGGCCGTTGCCCAGTTCAATGAAATCAAGCCGACGATTGTTGCCGTCATGAATGAGAGTTTTAGCGACCTTTCGTGCTTTGAGCAGCTCCAGGCGGCCGGGTACACCGGCCCCGCATTCTACAACTCGCTTCCCGACACACTTGTTCGCGGCACCATGCTCGCTTCGGTCGCCGGTGGCGGAACGGCGAACTCCGAATTCGAATTTTTGACCGGAGCGACAACGGCCTTTGTCGGATTAGGCAAAAACCCCTATCAGCTGTATCAGATGAATGGCGTCAACAGCCTGGCAAAGGACCTTAAGGAGCTTGGGTATACCGCTACCGCTATGCACCCGCAAAACCCCGTCAACTACCATCGAGATAAAATCTATCAGCAGCTGGGCTTTGGAGACTTTCTTTCAATCGGCGATTTCGAAGGTGCGCCCTGTTACCATGCCGGCGTATGCGACTACGCCACCTACGACAAGATACTCGACCTGCTTAGAACCGACGAAGCCCCGCAGTTCATCTTCGATGTCACGATGCAAAACCATGGCGGATACGATGTCGGCACCGTTCCCGCCGAAGAGCTGACAAACTATTGGGTCGAGGGAGCCAGCGAGGGCGCCAATAGCGCGCTCAACACCTATCTCACCTGCATCAACGCATCCGACCGGGACCTCGAGTACTTTATCAACGAGCTCCGCAATATCGGCAGACCGGTTGTCCTTGTCTTTTTTGGCGACCATCAGCCGAGCGCCGCAACGACTCTCAACGACGAGCTGTACCCTCAGGAAGATACGGCAAGCCACGCTTTCCGTATCTATCAGTCGACATATTTTGTCTGGGCTAACTATGAAATCGCCGGCAATACCGAGCTCAACGTCTACGACACCGTCGGGGCAAACGAGATTGCAGCCATTACCCTTAATAAGATCGGCGCCCCGCTCACCGACTATCAAAAGGCTCTGCTTGCAACAAGGTCAGATGTGCCCACCATCAATGTCGCCGGCTACCTTGGTGCCGACGGGCTGCGCTACGACTTGGAATCTGAAGACAGCCCATACGCCTCGACGATCGACAAGCTGCAGCGCATGCAATATCTCGAGTTCGCCAGCAAAGTTCAGTAAGCCCGCCCATTCGCTTGGACCCATCGTATTGCAAGCACGCTCGGCCCAAATGCATCGCAAATGACTCCCGCTCGCAAACGAGGGTACAATGACGCTCGTGTCACATCACGGGGCCCCAGCCCCAACATATACAAAGGAGTCATACATGGGTTGCGAGCACGCACAGGCCGCCGGCGGACAAACGTCGCCGTCGCAATTTGAGGAGAACACGCTGTCCGAGGTCAAACGCGTCATCGCCGTACTTTCCGGCAAGGGCGGTGTCGGCAAGTCGTTTGTCACCGGTGCCATCGCCACCGAGCTTGCCCGTCACGGCCACAAGGTCGGCGTCCTCGATGCCGACATCACCGGTCCCTCTATCCCCAAGATGTTCGGTATGAGCGGACGCCACGTCCATGCCCTTGGCAACCTTATGCTGCCCGAAATCTCCGAGCACGGCGTCAAGGTGATGAGCTCCAACCTTCTGCTCCAAAACGAGACCGACCCCGTCCTTTGGCGCGGTCCGGTCATCGCAGGCGCCATTAGGCAGTTCTGGAGCGAGACCTCATGGGGCCCCATCGACTACCTGCTGGTCGACATGCCTCCGGGAACAGGCGACGTCGCTCTCACCGTCTTCCAGTCACTGCCCGTCGACGGCATCGTCATCGTCACGAGCCCGCAGGATCTGGTCTCGATGATCGTCGCCAAGGCGGTCAACATGGCCGAGAAGATGAACGTCCCCATTCTGGGCATCGTCGAAAACATGAGCTATATTGAGTGCCCCGACTGCGGCAAGAAGATCGAGGTCTTTGGCAAGAGCAAGCTCCCCGAGGTCGCAGAGCGCTATAACCTCGACATCTTGGGCACGCTTCCCATCAATCCGTCACTCGCCGAGGCCTGCGATAAGGGCGAGGTCGAGACCGCGCTGCCCGATGGCATGTTGCCCAAGGCAGTCTCTGCCGTCGAGGCCATTACCCCGCACGAGACCGACGAGGCCTAAGTGAACACGAGCGCCTTCTATGACGTCCTGTTAATCGGCGGCGGGGCTTCAGGCCTCGCCGCCGCCATTACGGCCGCACGTGCTGGCAAAAGCGTCTGCATCGTTGAGTGCGATGTCGCCTGCGGCCTTAAGCTCCTTGCGACCGGTAACGGCCGTTGCAACCTCTCCAACGAATCGATTGATCCTCAGCGGTATAACCACCCCGCATTCGTCGAATCTGTCATGGGGACCCAGCCCGAACAAGAGCTTATGGGTTTCTTCTCCTCGCTGGGCATCATGACAACCTCCGAGGAAGGCCGGCTGTACCCGCGCTCCCTTCGCGCCGAATCGGTGCGCGACGCACTTCTCAATGTTTGCGACCGCCTGGGTATCACCTTAATCTGCGGAGCCAACGTTGCCTCGGCACACAAAGCTTCCGAAGGCTGGGCACTCCAAATAGACCGTCCAGCGCGGGCGCTCAAGGCAAAAAAGCACGACGACCGAAAATCGGAGCTCCGCTCGCTTCGGAAAGCGCTCGCCGATGTCCCTCGCAAGAACGAGGCCCTGGAGGCACATGCCGTAATTATCGCCACGGGTGGCAACCCCACCGGTATCGCCGATACGTTTCGCCTCCCCCTCACTTCGCTGCGCCCCATCCTCTGCCCCGTATCGGCAACGGTCGTCGGCGATCGGGCGGCACTCAAGACGTTGGATGGCCTGCGCGTCCGCGCCCGCTTGACGCTCGCCCGCAATCATAATGAGCTCTGGCACGAAGACGGTGAAGTCCTGTTTCGAACCTTCGGTATCTCGGGCGTCGCTGTCTTCAACCTCTCCCGTCGTATCCAGCGCGGCGATACGATCCTGCTCGACGTTTTCCCCGACCTCTCTAAAGACGAGTTGCTCGATATGCTTAACCGGCGCGTTGAGCTGCTCGGCGGCTTTTCGCCCCGCGATCCCCGTTGGCTCGACGGTATGCTTGCCCCGCAACTCTCCCGCGTCGTCTGCACAGCGTTCGAGCAGTGCCATCCAGGCTCCAACGATGTCATCCACCTGGTCTCGATCCTCAAGCACTTTAAGTTGCTCGTCGAAGGAACCGCCGAGGAGCGCTCGGCGCAGGTCACGCGTGGTGGCGTATCCGTCGAGAGTATCTCAACACCCAGTCTACGCGCGAGCAGCGCTGTCGACGCCCCGCTTTACGTCTGCGGCGAAGCGCTCGACATCGACGCCGATTGCGGAGGCTTTAACCTTGCGTGGGCCTGGCTCTCGGGCATTCGCGCTGCAAGCAGCCTGTAGCCGCGCAGTCTATAATCAAAAACGCATTCGGGCCGTCTGGGATACCGGACGGCCTCTTTCTTGCCTCTAAGGAGACCTCGATGATCGAAATCACCCAAGTCAACGCGTCACTCGATGAAGCCGGCGATGAAAATGCCTGCCTCATTGTTGGCAAGCGAGTCGCCAAGCGCGTCCTACGTTGCAAGGACTCCGAGATCAAGTCCATCGAGCTCCACCGCAAGTCAATCGACGCCCGCAAAAAACGAGACGTCCATTTTATCCTGAGCTTTCGTGTTGAGCTGACTAGTCCCCACCTCGAGCGAGAAGCGGTCGACAGCGTTGCCGAGCGTGACCGCTCGCGCGTGCGCGCGATAGAAGACGATGGGTCTTCATTCCCCTCCCCCGTCTCCGACGCACCTCAAGAATGCCCTGTCGTTGTCGGCGCCGGATGCGCTGGCCTTTTCGCTGCACTCACCCTTGCCGAAGCGGGTCTTAAGCCCTTACTCATCGAGCGCGGCGACCCAGCATTTCGCCGCTCGCATGCGATCGATCTCTTTCTAAAGGAGCGCATCCTCGACCCCGAGAGCAATATCCAGTTTGGCCTGGGCGGCGCGGGGACCTTCTCGGACGGTAAGCTCAATACGGGAACCAAAAATCCCGCCCATCGCCTTATCCTCGAAACCTTCGTCGAGGCGGGCGCGCCCCGCGATATTCTGTGGGATGCCAAGCCGCACATTGGCTCCGACATCCTTCCCACGGTTGTCACCGCTATATCCCAGCGCATCGAGCAGCTCGGAGGTGTCGTCCGTTATCGAACAAAGCTCGTCGACATTCGCATCGACGCGTCTGGCGCCATCACCGGCATCGATGTCCAATCGTCCCAAGACACCGCTTACGAGCCAATTGAGACAAAGCACCTCATCCTCGCCTGCGGGCATTCTGCTCGCGATATTTTTGAGCTCCTTAAGGACCACAACGTGGCCCTCGCACAAAAGACCTTTGCCATGGGCGTTCGCATCGAGCATCCGCAGCGCGACATCGACCGAGCCCAATATGGAGCCTCGGCGGGACATCCTGCCCTCGGAGCAGCCCCCTACAAGCTCGTCGCCCATCTTCCCAACGGCCGCAGCGTGTTCTCGTTTTGTATGTGCCCCGGCGGACAGGTTGTTGCCGCCTCTTCTGAACCGTACCATCTGTGCGTCAACGGGGCCAGTCTCAATGCCCGCGACGGACGCAATGCAAACGCCGCCCTGCTCGTTAACGTCACGCCTGAGGACCTTCCCAACGATGACCCGCTCGCCGGCATCGAGCTCCAGCGTGCCTGCGAGGCGGCCGCCTATCGCCTGGGCGGTTCCAACTGGAACGCACCGGCACAACTCGTCGGAGATTTCCTCGCAGGACGCGCCAGCAAGGCGCCCGGAAAGGTAAAGCCCACCTATCCGCTCGGTGTGACCTGGACGGCAATTGACGAAGCCCTGCCGCAGCATATCGTCGAGTCGCTCCGCCTGGGACTTCCCCTACTCGGAAAAAAGCTACGAGGCTACGACCGCCCCGATGCCGTTCTTACCGGCGTGGAGACTCGTTCGAGCTCACCGGTTACTGTCACCCGAGACCGAACGTGCCATGCCGTGTCGACCCCGGGACTCTACCCTTGCGGTGAGGGAGCTGGATATGCCGGCGGCATCATGAGCGCGGCCACCGACGGCATTCGTTGTGCCGAAGCCCTGATCGCAGACCTCTAGCGCACGAATTCCAGCACGCAAAAGACACAGGCCCCGAGCTCCACAGAGAACTCGGGGCCTGTTCGCTATTTCTTAAACCGTGCACCCTGGCGTTTTCTGCCCGATGCGAACGTGGAACCCTTGCGGGCCTGCGAACGTAAGCGCTCGATCGTCTCGTCCTCAGACGCACCCTCGAGCATCGCCCGAATCTGAACGACGGCATCACGCAGGCGCGCCGCCTCCTCAAAGTCCATGGCGGCAGAAGCGTTGCGCATATCCTCTTCCATGGTTTCGACGATCCGCACAAGCTCGTCATGCGGCAGTTCTTCCAACTGCTCCGCAAGTGTCTGCTCGGGTGCCACCGTTTCCGGCACGCCGCCCTCGCCCGACTCATCGGGCGTATAGAATGCGCCATGGCCAAGGGAGTCGCCCTTCGAGCGCCCCTTGGAACCCACGGTTTTTTCGGCTTCGGCAATAAAACTTGAGATGTCGTTGATGGCCTTGCGCACCGTCTTGGGCACAATGCCATGCTCTTCGTTATATGCCATCTGAATCTCGCGGCGGCGCCGCGTCTCCTCGATGGCCTCTTTCATCGAATCGGTCACAACGTCCGCATACATGATGACTTCGCCATCGGCGTTACGGGCCGCGCGGCCAATCGTCTGAATCAGCGAACGGCGGTTGCGCAAGAAGCCTTCCTTATCGGCGTCGAGAATTGCCACCAGTGAGACCTCGGGAAGATCCAGGCCCTCACGAAGCAGGTTGATGCCAACGAGAACATCGATCTTGCCCTCGCGCAGCGTTCGCAGGATCTCGACACGGTCCATTGTCGCCGTATCAGAGTGCATGTAATTGACCTTAATGCCCGCGTCGAGCAGATGGTCGGTCAGGTCCTCGGCCATGCGCTTGGTCAACGTGGTCACCAGCACGCGCTCCTTGCGGGCAACGCGCTCGCGAATCTCGTCCTCAAGATCGTCAATCTGGCCGCGTACTGGACGCACGTCAATCTTGGGGTCGAGCAGGCCGGTCGGACGAATAATCTGCTCCACGTCGTTTTGGCTCACCCGCAGCTCGTAGTCGCCCGGCGTGGCCGAAACATAGATAAACTGGGGTATCCTTGCCTCAAACTCATCGAAACGAAGCGGGCGGTTATCGAGCGCGGAGGGCAGGCGAAAACCGTGTTCCACCAGCGTCACCTTACGCGAGCGGTCACCTTCGTGCATGCCGCGAATCTGCGGCACCGTCACATGGCTCTCATCGATGATGCAGAGCATATCCTTGGGAAAGTAATCGATTAGGGTAAACGGCGGCTCACCCGGTTTGCGACCGTCCAGATGACGCGAGTAGTTCTCGATGCCGTTGCAAAAGCCCATCGTCTCGAGCATCTCAAGATCATAATCGGTGCGCTGCTGCAGACGCTGCGCCTCGAGCAACTTGTCGGTCGCCTTGAGCTCCGCCACGCGCTTCTCGCACTCTTCGCTGATCGATTTCAGAGCCGCCTTGACCTTCGGCTTCTCGGTCACGTAGTGCGATGCCGGCCATACGGGGATGGCCTCGTACTCACGAAGCATCTCACCGGTGACCTCATCGATCTCGGCAATCAGCTCGACCTCGTCGCCAAAGAACTCAAACCGCAACGGATGCTCGGCATAAGGCGGATACACGTCGACAACATCGCCGCGCACGCGGAACGTGCCGCGTGCCAGGTCATAGTCATTGCGATCATATTGAATGTCGATAAGTGCATGGATAAAGTCATCGCGCTCGAGCGGCACCTTCTTGTCGACGTTTGGAGCCAGACCCGCATAGTCCTCAGGAGAGCCAATGCCATAGATACACGAGACCGATGCGACAACGATCACATCGCGTCGAGAGAGCAGCGATGCGGTCGCCTGATGTCGCAGCATCTCAACCTCTTCGTTAATCGAGGAGTCTTTCTCGATATATGTATCGCTTTGCGGCACATACGCCTCGGGCTGATAGTAGTCGTAGTACGAGACGAAGTAGACCACAGCGTTGTTGGGAAAGAACTCTTTGAGCTCGCTCGCAAGCTGAGCGGCGAGCGTTTTATTCGGAGCCATGACCAGCGTCGGCTTTCCCAGGGCCTCAATAGTCTTTGCCATCGTGAAGGTCTTGCCCGAACCAGTCACGCCCAGCAAAACCTGATAGCGGTCTCCGTCCCTCACGCCCTGCACAAGCGACTCAATGGCCTTAGGCTGGGAACCGGCAGGCTCATAGGGAGACACGACCTTAAACGGCACGTCAGAGCCTTCAACGCCAAAGCGCTTAAGTTCACCACCAACGCGTTCTACTTCAAATTCCGCCATGGATACTCCTAACTCATATATCTGCAGTATACGCAGGAGGCAGGCATAGTCCTATACGAACCGATCGGGATAGAGGGTCTTGTAGCGAGCCCAGGCATTATTGACACGAATCAGATACGCCTGCGTCTCGGGAAAGGTGATTGCATTATGAAGCGACGTACTCTGCTGCGCCCATCCGTCGACATTGCCCATGCCGGCGTTATAGGCGGCAATGGCACTGTCAGTCGACCCGTTAAAATACGCTAGAAGATACGAGAGATACGCACAGCCAAACTCGATATTCGTAGCCGGATCGTTAAGGTTGTCGGCCGAATACTCGCCACCGTCGACAAGGCCCTTGGCGATCATATCCTGGGCAGTCTCGGGCATCAGCTGCATCAATCCCTGAGCACCCTGATTCGACTCGGCCTCGGGATCCCAATTCGATTCAGACTTAATGACAGCGCACACCAGATACGGATCCAGATTATGCGAAATACTGGATTGCTTTACATACGCCTCGTAGTCAATCGGATACAGCGGCTTAAAGAAAGCGGCAGGAGCATACGAGTAAACGAATGAGATAAGGCCGAAGGCAAAAACGGCAGCTAGCGGTATAAGGCGATACCACGTAAGGAAACGTGTCTTAGGCATCAGCCTCCTCCTTATCCACTACATCCCCGAACCCATGGCATGCAAGCCATGAGTCAAGCTGCTCAAAGAGCGAATTATCGCCTGAGGCATTATCAATCACCGTTGTAGCGAGATTGCACAGCGCAGACTCATCGGGCTGACAAGCAGAACGGGCATCGAAATCAGATGGCTCCATGCCACGTTGAATAGCGCGCTCGCGACGAACTGACAAAGGGGCGCTAATGACCAGAATTTCATCAGCCAAGCCAAATGCATCCTCAAAACCAGTCGGAGCAGAAACCTCGACCACCGCAAAGGGGTAACGGGGAGATGAAACCGAACAACAAACCGGATCGAGAATCCTAAGCGAAAGCTGTTCAATCAGAACGGGATGCACGATGCCATTGAGTCGTGCGACCGAATCAGGAGAAGCGAAAGCTCGAGAAGCGAGGATGCTGCGGCGAATGCCGCCCTCCTCATCCAAAATGTCCCAACCGAATTCATCCGCGAGAGTATTGACGATATCAGAGCCCGGCACATACAGAGATTTTGCAAGCTCATCCAGATCGATAAGCATAGCGCCACGAGATTCGAAATAGCGGCAGGCAGTCGACTTACCCGAAGCAATATTGCCCAAGACAAATACGGTAAACATCAAGCCCTCCCTAACGCCAATGCGAGTAATTATCGCTCAAATACACTAGATGGACTCAAAATACAGCCAAACAGTAAGAGCGCATACGGGGGAGCTAGGTCCCAAAGTACAACGTGTATATAACGCAAAAAAGGGGGAGGCCGCGAGGCCTCCCCCTTCTAAGTTCAAGCGTACGG
>CATXXF010000015.1 GCA_958403395.1 uncultured Collinsella sp. | reverse complement strand
TCAGCTGGGAGAGCGCGGGCTTTGCAAGCCTGAGGTCAGGGGTTCGATCCCCCTAACCTCCACCATGATGGACCTGTAGCTCAGTTGGTTAGAGCGTCCGGCTGATAACCGGGAGGTCACAAGTTCGAATCTTGTCAGGTCCACCATCAAAACTGTGAAGAGCCCTGGGGCGTTGCCTCGGGGCTTTTTTCTTGTCTGCGATAAATCTCATTTTGGTTTTGTGTGCTGTGCGAAAGATTGGGTAGTATAGCTATTCAATGCGGCGGGCTGCCGCGTGTTAACCGCTACGTACCGGAGGTGTTCCATGGTTCGTGTCGACATAGAGACCATCGTCATGGCCGCCGGTCCCGTGCCATCGCTTATTGTGCTTCGTGAGCGCAGCAGCAAATCGGACTCGCCCGCGCCGCTGCGTTCCCTTTCCATTCAGACTGGTTCGTTTGAAGCTGCTGCCATTAGCCGTGGCATCGATAGCGGCCGCGCCGAGCGCCCGATTACCCATGACCTGTTGCTCGATACTGTTGGCGCCCTGGGCGCCAAACTCGAGCGCATCGAGATCGTTCGCGCCGAGCCGCCGGTGTTCTACGCGACAATCGTCGTACTGGCCGATGGCGAGGAGCGCAAGATCGACGCCCGCCCCAGCGATGCCATTGCCCTTGCCGTGCGCAGCAATGCTCCCATGTTTGTGGAGGATGACATCATGAATCGCCTGGGCACTGTTTCTACCCGCGCCGAGGAAGTCGACGACGAGCAGGAGTTCGAGAAGTTCGACGAGTTCGTCCATACGCTCTCCCCCGATGATTTCTAAATGCGGGGCGTTCAGGTTGTGGAGCGTTCGCTGATGGCCGGCGGCATGTCGGCCGAGGCAGCGGCTATCGCGCGCGAGGCCCAGATGCGCTCTGAGGCTTCTGAGGCGGCGCGCATTGCCTATGTGACGCAGGCCCGCACGCTTCGCGAACGCCGCGGCTCGTTTATCAAGATGGTTGTCATCTCCGCCCTTGTCGCGGCAATCTGTTCGCGCCTTCGTGGTACAGTTGGTGCGCTTGGGTTTTCGATCTCTACGGGCCTGGTGATCTGGGGTGTGGTCGACGCGGTCATGCTGACCAGTCAGATCAAGGTGCTCGACAAGCGCGCGATGGATATGATGCGCGCCCGCGACGCTGCCGCCAAGATCGCCGCCGAGGCACAGGAACTGTAACGACGCCGGACTCGATGGGAAGGTCTAAAGATGGCACAGGATATGCAGGACGCCGGTAACGTCTCCGCCGAGCTCGACGCCATGGTGTGTGACCTGATTGGTGCGTTCTTGGACGACCTTGCCGCCGGCGAGAATCCGGGCGTAGTTGTGGCGATTGAGGACGCTGCTTCCAACCGATATCTGGCGGCGCTCGACGAGGACGGCGAAGAGGCGTGCCTCGAGGCGGCCACCAACTTTATCTCCGAACACAAGATGGGTCTTAAGGACGAGGGCCTGGGCCGTATCGCCCGATATGCCATCGGCTACACCGGCTGCGTCGAGGTTGACGGCGGCTATCACGATGCTCTGCTCGTGAGCTTCTTCGAAACCACGCTCGAGAGCGGTTTTTCGGCATATGTGCTGTATGAGGGCATGGGCGCCGGCGATGGTTTTATGTGGAGCGACCCTGAACCTGCAGGTGAGGAAACCCCTCTCATCTAAAATCGCTAAAATAAACGAGTTTTCGGTAAAAGGCTCAATATTCCCGCTGAGCGTTGCATTGCTGGGCGGGTCGCATACGCGTGCCGGTTGTATATAGATAGAAGATAGGGGAACTACATGCGCGTAGACAATCTGAGGAACATCGCCATCATCGCTCACGTCGACCACGGCAAGACGACGATGGTCGACAAGCTCCTGCGTGCCACGGACGCCTTCCGTGCCAACCAGCAGGTCGAGGACCGCGTCCTGGATTCTAACGACCAGGAGCGTGAGCGCGGCATTACGATTCTCGCCAAGAACATCTCTATCGAGTACAAGGACGTCAAGATCAACGTCATCGACACCCCGGGCCACGCCGACTTTGGCGGCGAGGTCGAGCGCGTGCTGCGTATGGCTGACGGCGCCCTGCTGCTGGTTGACGCTTTTGAGGGCCCCATGCCCCAGACCCGCTTCGTGCTGCGTCACGCTATCGACACCGGCCTTAAGATCATGATCGTCATCAACAAGATCGACCGTCCGGGTGCTAACCCCGAGAAGGCCTACAACGACTGCCTCGACCTTATGGCCGACCTGGGCGCCACCGACGACCAGCTTGAGTTCGCCATGGAGCACGTGGTCTACGCCAGCGCCATGAATGGCTTTGCCCGCCTTGACCCCAACGACGGCAACATGGACATGTATCCGCTGCTCGATATGATCATCGACGACATGCCCGCGCCCGAGGTTGACGAGAACGCCCCGCTGGCCATGCAGTGCGTGACCATCGACCACTCCAACTTCGTTGGCCGTATCGGTATCGGCCGCGTGTACTCTGGCGCCATCCACCAGGGCGACCAGATCCTGGTTGTCAAGAACGACGGCTCCAGCGCTACCGCCACCGTCAAGCAGCTCTTTACCTTCGACTACCTGGGCCGTACCGAGTGCCAGGAAGTCGGCGCCGGCGATATCGCCGCCGTCGTGGGTATCGACCGCACCGATATCGGCGATGTCTACACCGATCCCGAGAACCCTGTCGAGCTCGAGCCCATCGAGATCGACCCGCCGACCCTGTCCATCGTCTTTGAGGCTTCGACCTCCCCGCTTGTCGGCCGCGACGGCGACATCGTGGGCGCCCGCCAGCTCAAGGAGCGCCTGTTCAACGAGGCCGAGAACAACGTGACCATGAAGATCGAGGAGCTCGAGGACAAGAGCGGCGTCGAGGTCTCGGGCCGCGGCATTCTGCACCTGTCCGTTCTGATGGAGTCCATGCGCCGCGAGGGCTTCGAGTTCCAGGTCGGCCGTCCCCGCGTTCTGTTTAAGAAGGACGAGAACGGCAACAAGATGGAGCCCGTCGAGCAGGCCGTCGTCGAGTGCCCGGACGAGTACTCGGGCAAGGTCGTTGAGGTCTTCGGTACCTCCGGCGGCATCATGACGAGCATGGACACCTCGGGCATCGTGACGCACCTCGAGTTTAAGATTCCGACCCGCGGCATCATGGGTCTTAAGAACCGCATCATGAACGTCACCCACGGCGAGGGCGTGTTCTACCACACCTTCCTGGAATATGGTCCCTACGCCGGCGAGATCGGCAACCGTCAGAACGGCGCCATGATCTCCATGACCACCGAGAAGGCCGTTGCCTACGCTCTGGGTACGCTGCAGGAGCGCGGTCAGCTGTTCGTTGAGCCGGGCACCGAGTGCTACGAGGGCATGATCGTGGGCGAGCGCAGCAAGGCCGGCGACATGGTCGTCAACATCGCCCGTACCAAGAACCTGGGTAACCAGCGTTCCTCGACCTCCGATATCTCCGTCCAGCTGGTGCCGCCCCGCACCTTCTCGCTGGAGGAGGCGCTGGAGTACATCGCCGACGACGAGCTGGTCGAGATCACTCCCAAGAACATTCGCCTGCGCAAGCGTCTGCTCAACGCCACCGACCGCAAGAAGGCTGCCGTCCGCGCCGGCCAGGTCAACAAATAAGCGCTGGGCTTTATAACGTCTAACAAGAAAGGGCGTCGACCGCAATGGTCGGCGCCCTTTCTTGTGCACAGGGACTGAGCTGGTCTGCACCACCACAAAGGTGCCTGGCCCCTTTATGGTGGTTGGCGGCTAAGCGGTGGGGAGTCCTGGCGTGTTAGCCGGCTGCTGCGGTTTGAGGTGGGCGTTGCGCCAGATGATTTGGATGATGTAGCCGAGTGTAAAGACGAAGGCCACGCCGCTGATGAAGTCGCCTACGAGGGGAAGCCCCGTGAGGGCGCCTGCGATCACGCCACCCACAGCCGCCATGGCGTAGCGGTTCTGGCTGTTTCCGACCATGCGCGCGATCGCGCACCCCGCAAAGGCGCTCGACACCAGTGCGATGCCAATAACACCGCACAAGAGGGCTCCGGCAAGCGACAGACCAGCGATAGAGATAATCAGCAGTAGGACGGCGGGGACGATAGCAATCGTGCTCAGAAGACCGCTCACCCACAGGGGCATGGGGCGCTGGTGGAGCATGCCGGCGGCGCTGGCGGTCGCGCGAGGAAAGACGAGCTCGAGCAGCAGAGCGACAAAGCAGGTCGAGAGCGCCGCGGCGACGATACCGCCGATGACATCGTTAACGGTGGAAGCATCCTCGTTCTCGGTGCGGTCGATCTTGAGCGCGCCGACCTCGGCTCCCGCGGCACGCTCGGGGTCCTCGGAGACGTGCGCGTTCACGGTGCCGGTGATGTGGGCGTTCTTGCCCAGGATGAGCTTGTCGGCCCAAACCTCAACATCGCCCTCGACGGTGCCATCGATAGTCACCGTATCGCCCGCAAGCGCTGCCGACTTGGTGGAGCCGCGCAGGGCAACCGTCTCGCCTATCGCATAGAAACAGTTGGCGGTGCTGTCGGAATTGAGCACAACGTGCTGACCGACGACCGTGACGCTGCCATCAACCGTGGTCTTGGCGATATCGATAGTGCGTGCCGCCAAGCGGACGGCGCCGCCCACCGTGCAGTCGCGGATAGAGAGGGTATCGCCCGCGGCGATGATATCGCGGTCAATGGACGCATCGTCCAAGTTGAGGGCCTGGCCGGCCCAGTACAGGTCACCCTCGACGCCAGACGGATCGACGTCATTGTCGGTCGCAAGGACATTGCCTGCCGTGTCCGTGCCAGCAAATGACGCCGTGGGAAGAGCGGTGAGCGCGAGCGCGATGAGCGCGAATGCCATAAGCAGGCAGCGACGTATCTTGTGTGACGGCGCCGTCGCGGTTTGATTGAAAGCCATGGTTGATCCTTTTGTTAGGTGTTCGGCATATACCTAACAGGATACCCAACGCGTGGGCGCTCTAAAAGAACCTCTCGGTTGCATTTCGAAGGGTCGTGCCGTGCTGTCTACTTTTTACGGTGCAAGAAGCGCGCGATATCTTCTTCGGTGGGGCTTTTGATGTCAAAGCGCAGCGAGAGCCAGCGCAGACCCATGGTCACGACAACGCATACGACCAGCGCGGCGACATTGCTCATGATGCCGCTCATAACGAGACACACATAGCTTGTCGATCCGGCGATGGCGGCGATGGCATAAAAGTTAGTACGTTGGAAAATGCCCGGAACCACGCCCATAAAGCCGTCGCGCAACATGCCGCCGCCCACCGCGGTAAAAAAGCCCATCATGATGCACACCGCCGGCGCAAAGCCGTAGACAAGCGCCTTGTCCGCTCCGGTGGCGGCGTAGATGCCGACCGAGATGATATCGAGCAGGGGAATGAGTTTTTCGGGCTTGTCGACGATTGCCGGGAAAATATAGATAATGGCTGCCGTGGCAATGGAAAGCGGCAGCGCCATCGGCTGGTTGAGGATGTAGACGTTGCCGACCTGGAGCGTCATATCGCGCAAAAGACCGCCGCCAAGACCGCAGACCACCGCGAGCGCGACCGCGCCCACCAGGTCAAGCTTGTGCTCGCGCGCGACCAACACGCCCGAGATTGAAGCCGCGACGACGGCGAACATTTCGAGCCAAAACGGGATGGCGACCATGGCATCCGTGGCGTGTGAGGTAACGGTCATAGCGGCGACGACGGGCAAGATGGGGTCCTTTGGGTTGCTGGTTTAGACAATGCCCGTACATAGTACATGGTTGGCGGGCCTGGCGACCCTATTGCTCGGTAAACGGTCGGGACTGGATGCGGGCGTAGGCACCAAACGTGTACATCAGCCTCCAAAGATGTCAAAAAATGTCGGTTTTGGAGGGTGACGTACATGTTTGGGGGTCTGGGTTGATGTTGAACGCGATGGGGGCGCGGCTGAATAGGAGGGATGTCCAAATTTTGAGCGGAGCTCAAAATTTATCCGGTCGGCTTGCGCCGACCGCGCTGCGCTAAAAACGCGCCACGGGCGCGTTTTCTTTACGCTCCGCGCCCTGGCGGGTTCGAATCCCTCCTCCGCCGTATTTGCTTGTAAGGGACTCAAAAGAAAAAAGCTCCCGTTGTTGGGAGCTTTCTCAATCTAAATGGCGGAGGAGGAGGGATTCGAACCCTCGTGACCTTATACAGGCCAAACGGTTTTCGAGACCGCCGCATTCAACCACTCTGCCACCCCTCCGCGTGGGGTAAAAACAAAGCAGGCTCGAAGGCCTGCTTTGGAATTAACTGGCGGAGAGTCAGGGATTTGAACCCTGGAGACGCTTTTGACGCCTACACGATTTCCAATCGTGCTCCTTCGGCCACTCGGACAACTCTCCGTTAAATGCGAAAGTCAGTATACACGAGGAATCGCAAAGTGCAAACAGAAAAGTTGGCATTTTTTGATCAACAGCGTCTCGCGCTGTGCCTAAAACGCGCGACACATGCAGTCTGACCAGCAAAATCATGCTAAGCGAATTGCTCAAAAAAGGACTTTATAGACCACGAGCAAACGAATTTAAAATCTTTTTGGCGATCAATTAGACCACTGGTATGCATTTTGCGACCACAGCCTTGTGCCCGTTGACCTGTGGCTTGGCTCAGCTTGTCCCCACGGCACCGTATCTTGTCCACAGATCCGTCAAGCTTTTGGTCGGCATTTGGTTGGAATGCGCATGAAACGTCGTGCGAGTATGGGCATATGTGGAGGTCATGAGGTTGTAGCTGCATATTCTTGCGGCCTAGGAGGTTGAAAGATATTATTACCAAGTCTTTTCCTGCTTCAGGCGCACCTTCACGACCTGAAGCCACATTTGCCCAGAGGAGGTGACAATATGAAGGCTTATGAACTGCTGTTCTTTGTTGACCCGTCGCTCGACCCCGAGACTCGTCTCGCTGTTATGAAGCGTATCGATACCACGATCGCTGAGGGCGCTGGCAAGGTCGACTCCGTTGACGAGTGGGGCAAGCGCAAGCTCGCCTACGAGATCAACGACCTCACCGATGGTGACTACACCCTCATCAACTTCCACGCAGATCCTACCCAGATCGCCGAGCTTGATCGCGTCCTGCGCATCACCGACGCTGTGGTCCGCCACATGATCGTCCGTCGCGACGACCAGGAGTAAGACTGTCGTTTTGGACTGGGCTTGTGCCCCAAGAGGAAGTAGTGAGTTATGAGCATCAATCGAGTGAACATCACCGGTAACCTCACCCGCGATCCCGAGCTGCGCGCCACCGCCGGCGGAACCCAGGTTCTGTCCTTTGGCGTCGCCGTGAACGATCGTCGCCGCAACGCGCAGACTGGCGAGTGGGAGGACTATCCCAACTTTGTCGACTGCACCATGTTCGGCACCCGCGCCGAGGCCGTGAGCCGTTTCCTGGCAAAGGGAAACAAGGTCGCGATCGAGGGCAAGCTGCGCTACAGCTCTTGGGAGCGCGACGGCCAGCGCCGGAGCAAACTTGAGGTCATCGTCGATGAGATCGAGTTTATGAGCTCCCGTGGTGGCCAGGGTGGCTACGATCAGGGCGGTTACGCCCCCGCAGCTCCCGCGCCCGCAGCACGTCCTGCCGCACCGGTGGCTACGCCGCCCGCGGTCGACGTCTACGATGAGGACATCCCGTTCTAGGGGTTGTTCACCTATTTTTGAGTGAGAGGCGGCTTCGGTTCGCCGAAGTTGCCAAATGAAAGGTATTTTGACATGGCTAATGATTTTTCTGCACGTCAGCCGCGTCGTAAGTACTGCCAGTTCTGCAAGGAGAACACTGAGTTCATTGACTATAAGGACACTCAGCTTCTCCGTAAGTACATGACCGACCGTGGCAAGATCAAGCCCCGTCGCGTCACTGGCGCTTGCACGCAGCATCAGCATGACATCGCCAACGCCATCAAGCGCGCCCGCGAGATGGCTCTCCTGCCGTACACCGTCCCCGTGGTTTCCTCTCGTGGCAACCGCGACCGCGGCTAAGAAGGGAGACGCATCATGAAGGTTATTCTTCTCGATGAGATCAAGGGCAAGGGCGGCGAGGGTGACGTCGTAGAGGTCGCTCAGGGTTACGCTGAGAACTTCCTGTTCCCCAAGAAGCTCGCTGTTGCCGCCACCAAGGGCAACCTCAAGCAGCTTGACGAGCGTCGCAACAACATCGCCAAGCGCGAGGCCGTCCGTCTGGCTACCGCCAACGAGACCAAGGCTGCCTTCGAGGGCAAGACGGTCACCGTTGACGTCAAGGTCGGCGACGAGGGCATCCTCTTTGGCTCCGTTACCGCCGCTATGATCGCTGATGCCATCAAGGCTCAGCTCGGTATGGACATCGACCGCAAGCGCGTCGAGCTCGGTAAGCCCATCAAGGTTGCCGGTGCCCACACCGTTGCCATCTCGCTGTACCGCGAGATCAAGGCCGAGGTTGTCGTTCTCGTCGGCGTTACCGCCGAGGAGCTCGCTGCCGAGGCTGAGGTCGAGGAGGCCGCTGAGGTCGCCGAGGCCGAGACCGCCGAGGTCGAGACTGAGGCTGCTGCCGAGTAGCATTTGCTGCAACGCAACAATCTTGTTCTAAGAAGGGCGCTCTGGGAGACCAGGGCGCCCTTTTGTTTTTTGCGCTGAGTGAGTGTCATGGTGAACGTTGCGTCGAAGTCCTATATACAGGACCGGTCATCCGTTTGGTTCGGTGATGATTGGCGGCGCGCGGCGCGTTTTGGGACCGTGGCTGATACTATGGATGCTCGCAAGCGATATGAATGAGGATGCTCATGGCATATGACGATAGGGAGACCGGGCTGACGGTTGAGGACCGCGGCTCAAAGATGGGTCTTCCCCAAAACCAAGATGCAGAGGCCAATGTACTGGCCGCTATGCTGCTATCGCCCGAGGTGGTCGAAGAGGCCCAGGTCGAGCTGCAGCCCGATGACTTCTACCGGCCCATTCATAAGACCATCTATACCGCGATGGTCGATATGTACAACAGCCGCATTCCCATCGACTCCATCTCGCTGATCGATTACCTGCGAAGCATCAACAAGCTCGATGCCGTGGGCGGCGAAGCGTACATTTTGGAGCTGATGGGTCAGACCCTGTCGCTCGTCAACTGGCAGCACCATGCCGCCATCGTTCGCCGCGATTCGATGCTGCGCGAGCTGATCGGCGCCACCAACGAGATCAACGCGCTGGCATATAACGCCCCCACCGACACCAAAGAGGTTGTCGAGCTGGCCGAGAGCAAGCTGCTCAAGGTCACGGCACGCGAGGTCAAGTCGAGCTACAAGACGCTGACCGAGTTTATGGTCGAGGCCTATAACGAGGCCGAGGAAGTGTGCCAGGCCGGTGGCCAGGCTGCGGGCGTGCCCACGGGCTTCCCGTCGCTCGACCGCATGCTCATGGGCTTCCGCGAGGGTCAGCTCATCATTATCGGCGCCCGTCCTGCTGTAGGTAAGACGTCGTTCGCTCTGAACCTGGCGCTCAACGCTGCCGCTGCTGGTTATACCGTCGGCTTCTTCTCGCTGGAGATGTCGGGCAAGGAAATTGCCCAGCGTCTGATTTGCGCCTACGCCATGATCTCGATCAGTGACTTCCGCATGGGCCGCATTAGCCCCGAGCAGTGGGCCAATATCAACGAGGCCACGCAGACCTTGTCCAAGCTCGATATTCTGATTGACGATACGCCCGGCACCACAGTGACCGAGATTCGCGCCAAGAGCCGCCGTATGCTCCATAACAAGGAGAAGGCAATCGTCATTTTGGACTACCTGCAGCTGGTGAGTCCTCCGCCGGGACGCCGCTCCGAGAGCCGTACCGTCGAGGTCTCGGAGATGTCGCGTGGTTTGAAGATCATGGCCAAGGAGCTCAAGATCCCGCTCATCGCGCTGTCACAGCTCTCGCGTCAGGTCGAATCCCGTACCGGCAAGCGCCCACAGCTTTCCGACCTTCGTGAATCGGGCTCCATCGAACAGGATGCCGATATCGTTATGTTCTTGGACCGCTCCGCCGACGAGGCCGAAGCCTCGCGCGACGATCGACCCGACGAGGGCGTTACGCGTATCGTCGTGGCCAAGAACCGTTCGGGCCCGATCGGCGACGTCGACCTGATGTTCCTGCCGGCATCCACCAAGTTCTATGAGCTTGATGGGGCACATGCCGAGGAGTAGGACAGGCGCCCGTTGCACGGGTATACTGGGAATGTTTTGTGCTTCTGCGTGCCGGCGTGGCGCGTAGACAGTCCATGAATGTAAGGAGTAAACATGCCGTCAACCGTTTTGGTCGGTGCCCAGTGGGGCGATGAGGGCAAGGGTAAGATTTGCGACCTGGTCGCCGGCGACTTCGATGCCGTCGTGCGCTACTCGGGCGGCAACAACGCCGGTCACACCATCGTCGTCAACGGCAAGAAGTACGGCCTGCACCAGGTGCCCTCCGGCATCATGTACTCTGACCACGTGTCGGTGATCGGTAACGGCTGCGTCGTCAACCCCAAGGTTGTCCTTGAGGAGATCGACATGTTCGAGGCCGACGGCATCACCACCAAGAACCTCAAGATTAGCGGCAACGCGCATGTCATCATGCCGTACCACATCGATCTGGATGGCGCCTTTGAGCAGAAGCTCGGCAAGAAGAACATCGGTACCACCAAGCGCGGCATTGGTCCGTGCTATCAGGACAAGATGGCTCGCATCGGCCTGCGCATGCAGGACATGCTGGACGAGGCGCTGTTCCGCGACAAGCTGGAGACCGCTCTCGCCCGCGTGAACCCCGAGCTCGAGCTCATCTACAACCTGCCCACCTACACCGTGGACCAGATTTGCGACGAGTACCTGCCGATGGCCGAGCGCCTGCGCCCCTACATCACCGAGACGAGCCTGCTGCTCAACAACATGATCGATGAGGGCAAGGACCTGCTGTTTGAGGGCGCCCAGGCGACGCTACTCGACATCGACCACGGCACCTATCCGTACGTGACGTCTTCCAACTGCACCGCCGGCGGCGCCATCACCGGCTCCGGCGTCGGTATGAAGAACGTCAACCGCGTGCTGGGCGTCATGAAGGCCTATATCACCCGCGTCGGTTCGGGCCCCATGCCCACCGAGCTTTCCTATGAGTCCGAGGCCGGCCACACGCTGACCGAGGAGGGCTATGAGTACGGTGTGACCACCGGTCGCCGTCGTCGCTGCGGCTGGTTCGACGGCCCCATCGCCAACTACGCCTCGCGCGTCAACGGCCTCACCGACATCGCCATGACCAAGCTCGACGTGCTTTCGGCCTTCGACACCATTAAGGTGTGCGTGGCCTACGACGTCGATGGCGAGCGTTACACGAGCGTGCCCGAGCACCAGGTGCGCTTTGAGCATGCCAAGCCCATCTACGAGGAGCTTCCTGGCTGGAAGTGCGACATCACCGGTTGCCGCAGCTTTGACGAGCTGCCGCAGGAGGCTCAGGACTACGTGGCGTTTATCGAGGATCTGGCACACACCCGCGTGACGTTCATTGGCGTTGGCGCTGGTCGCGAGCAGATCATCAACCGATTCTGGAAGTAATCGGGACTATTTGGTTATTGCGATATACCCCTTTGCAGCCCGGACGGGCGGCCGAGGGGTATATTTGCTTGCAAAGGGCTCGCGCGGAGCGGGCCGTTCATCCATAGAGGAGGCACCCTTGAAGGCGGACACTCAAACCATCGACATCCTGTTGTTGGGCAGCGGCGGCCGTGAGCATGCTTTGGCAGCTAAGCTCGCAGCATCACCGCGCGCCGGCAAGCTCTACATCGCGCCGGGTAACGGCGGCACCGCGAGCTGCGGCGAGAACGTTGTTCTCGACGACTGCGTTCCTGCGGCCGTGGCGGCGTTTGCGCAGAGCCACGGATGCGGACTCGTGGTAATTGGCCCCGAGGCTCCGCTCGTGGCGGGCGTGGCCGACGCCGTGCGCGCGGCGGGTATTCCCTGCTTTGGCCCGGGTGCCGAGGGCGCCCAGATGGAGGGCTCCAAGCTGTTCTCCAAGCAGCTCATGGAGCGTGCGGGCATTCCGACGGCAGCCTATGGTTCGTTTACCGACGAGGCTTCGGCTCTCGCCTACGTGCGCGAGCAGGGCGCCCCGCTGGTCGTGAAGGCCGACGGCCTTGCCGCGGGCAAGGGCGTTATCGTGGCGACCGAACTTGAGCAGGCCGAGGAGGCCGTGCGCGAGTGCTTTGGCGGCACCTTTGGCGATGCCGGCAATACCGTGGTCATCGAGGAGATGCTCGTTGGTCCCGAGTGCTCGCTGCTGGCCTTTACCGACGGCAAGACCGTGCGCCCCATGGCCACCTCGCAGGACCACAAGCGTGCGCTCGAGGGCGACAAGGGCCCCAACACCGGTGGCATGGGCGTCTACAGCCCGGTGCCCATCGTGACCGATGAGGAGCACGCCACCATGGTGAAGGTCATGGAGCAGACCGTGGCCGAGCTCGCTGCCGAGGGTATCGACTACCGCGGCTGCCTGTACGGCGGCTTTATGCTCACGCCTGCCGGCCCCAAGGTGCTGGAGTTCAATGCCCGCTTTGGCGACCCCGAGACGCAGGTCGTTCTGCCGCGCCTTAAGAACGACCTGGTCGAGGTCATGCTCGCCTGCGCCAACTGCGAGCTCGATCAGATTGAACTCGACTGGCGCGACGAGTGGGCCGTGGCCGTTGTCCTGACGAGTGCGGGTTATCCCGGCAGCTACGAGAAAGGCAAGGTCATTACCGGTATCGCCGATGCCGAGGCCATGGAGAACGTGACCGTGTACCACGCGGGCACTGCCGTGGTGGACGGCCAGCTCGTGACCAATGGTGGCCGCGTGCTTGCCGTGACCGCGCTGGGCGATACGTTTGAGAACGCCCGCAACCTTGCCTACGAGGCCTGCGAGAAGATTGATTTTGAGGGCAAGACCCTGCGTCACGACATCGGCCTGCGCGCGCTGCGCGGCCGCGACGCCTGGGATGCCTAAAATCCGAGAGGAATGAGACGGATGGACGAGAAGAACGAAGAGCTCGTGGACGCGCAGATCGTCGAAGAGGACAGCCGCGTGTATGGGCACGCCGAGGGCGAGCCTGGTGGCGAGGTCGCTGACGAGCCGGCGCTGGTGCTGGGCGATGACGACCCGCACGATGCCGAGCTGCACGAGAAGATTCTTTCGGAGGAGTGCGCCTGGAAGGGCAAGATCCTCGACGTCCACCGTCTTGAGGTTGAGCTGCCCAACGGTCGCCGCAGCGCCCGCGATATCGTTCGCCATCCGGGTGCGGCGGCTGTTGTGGCACTGACCGAGAGCGGCAAGATCGTACTGGTGCGTCAGTACCGCACCGCCATCGACCGCGTGACGGTCGAGATTCCCGCCGGCAAGCTCGATCCAGGCGAGGACCCGCTCGATTGCGCCAAGCGCGAGCTGCATGAGGAGACGGGCTTTAGGGCTGGTCGCATTCGCTTTTTGACGTCGATTGTCACGTCCTGTGGTTTTTGCGATGAGATTATCCACATCTACTTGGCTACCAAGCTCGAGTTTGATGCGCCCAACCCCGATGATGACGAGTTTGTCAACGTGGACCTGGTGCCGCTGCATGAGCTGATAGACGCCGTACTCGACGGCAAGATCGAAGACGCCAAGACCGTCGTGGGCGCCTTGGCCTGCGACAGCATCGCACACCGCCTTGGGGGCACGGAGCTTTAACGAGTGGGGATAGCCCTGGGACAAGTACTACTGATTGCTTTGTCCCAGGGCCTTACGTTGCTGATATTTCTTTGAGGATCACATGCTGAAGAGGTTTCTTTCGTATTACGAGCCCCAGATGGGGCTTTTTGTTGCTGATACTGTTTGTGCTCTGGTGCTTGCCGCCATTGACCTGGCGTTCCCCATTATCCTGCGCAATTTGACCGGTGGGCTATTTACTCAGGGTCAGGCTGCCATTATGCAGGCGCTCGGCATGATCGCGGTGGGCTTGGTGCTGATGTATGCCGTCCGCTGCGCCTGCCGCTACTTTGTGAGCTATTGGGGCCACGTGATGGGCGCGCGCATGGAGTCCAAAATGCGCGAGGACCTGTTCGACCAGTATGAGCGCTTTAGCTTTGCGTACTTCGACCGCAACAGCTCGGGTGACATGATGAGCCGCGTGGTCAACGACCTGTTCGATATCTGCGAGGCGGCGCATCACGTACCCGAGTGGATCATCATCTGCGGTATCGAGATTATCGGCTCGTTTGTGATCCTCTTTACCATCGCTCCGGTGCTGGCGCTTGCCATGGCCGTGGTGACGGCGGCGTTTGCGGTCGTCATGTTTTGGCAGAACATGCGCATGCGCGAGGTCTTTAGCGACAACCGCAAGAAGATCAGCGGCATTAATGCACAGCTGCAGGATTCTCTGGCGGGCATGCGCGTGGTCAAGAGCTTTGCCAACGAGGAGACCGAGCGTGCCAAGTTCCGTGCCTCTAACGACCGCTACCTTTTGTCCAAGGAGAACATGTATCACGCCATGGGCGTCTATACCGCGACGTATGGCCTGCTCTCGGGTGTGCTCTATGTGATCGTGGTGCTGCTGGGCGGCTGGCTGGTCGCCAAGGGACAGCTGCAGGCGGTCGATATGGCGACCTTTGCACTCTATATTTCGCTGTTCTGCACGCCGCTTGAGACGCTCGTCAATTCGGCCGAAACGTATCAGAAGGCTATCGCCGGCTTTAAACGTGTGGACGAGGTGCTCTCGACCGCGCCGGATATCCAGGACAAGCCGGGCGCTACGGATCTGCAGGTGACTGCCGGCGCCGTGGAGTATCACGACGTGTGCTTTAACTACGAGGATGTCGAGCTGGGCGAGGGCTATGCCGACGAGCGTCCCGTTATCGACCATATGGACCTGTCCATCAAGCCCGGGCAGACCATCGCTTTGGTTGGCCCTTCGGGCGGCGGCAAGTCCACGACCTGTTCGCTGCTGCCGCGCTTTTATGACGTGGCTACCGGATCCATTAGCATCGACGGTCAGGACGTGCGCGATGTGACGCAGCAGAGCCTGCGCCGCGCCATCGGCCTGGTGCAGCAGGATGTCTATCTGTTTGACGGCACGATTGGCGAGAACATCGCCTACGGCAAGCCGGGCGCTACGGCAGAAGAGATCGCCGAGGCCGCCCGTCGCGCCAACATCGATGCCTTTATCGAGTCGCTTCCGCAGGGCTACGACACCGTGGTGGGCGAGCGCGGCAGCCGTCTTTCGGGCGGACAGAAGCAGCGCGTTGCCATCGCGCGCGTGTTTCTCAAGAACCCCAAGATCTTGATTTTGGACGAGGCGACGAGTGCTTTGGATAACGAGAGCGAGGAGGCGGTGCAGGAGTCACTCGAAGAGCTGGCACGCGGCCGCACCACGATTATCATCGCCCACCGTCTTTCGACCATTAAGCATGCCGATGAGATTGCGACCGTTGAGCATGGTCGCGTTGTGGAGCGTGGCACGCACGAGGAGCTTCTCGCCCGTGGCGGCACCTATGCCCGTTACTATCGAATGCAGTTCGAAGGTGCGCGTGCGCACGAGCTCGACTGATTGATATGACAGGAAGTTTATGGCTGACAAGAACCCTTTGACTCCGGAAGAAGTGACGGAGTTATTCTCCGAAATCGATGCATCCGGCGTCTTGGATCCCACGCTCGCCAAAAAGCGTACCGAGCGCATGCGTGAGAAGGAGGCTGCGGCCAAGCGCGGTGACAAAGCGGCGCTAGCGCAGCTGCGCAGCGAGGACCGCGCGAGCCAGGCAAAACATATCGACCCGCTGTCCGAGGACGATCCTTCGGGCTCGCAGGTGAGCCATACCATTACGAAGACCGCGATGGCCGTGGTCATCGGTATTTTGGTGCTGATCGTGGGCATGCAGATTGGCTACGGCGTGATGCGTCGTCTGAACACCGCCAACCTGTCCGAGAGCGTTTCGGTCGATACCGTTTCGACGGCGCTGAAGGGCGGCCTTGAGTGGGGCAACGGCTTTACGCAGTTCCCGCTCGACTTCACCGTCGATGAAGCCGATGAACGCACGGGCACGGTCGAGGTGACGGTGTTGGACACATCGTCTGCCAACGAGCTCGAGCTGCTGTCCAACGGGCAGATTCAGGCCGCGGCGCTTGCGACCAACGCGCTGCTCAACGATAGGATCGACCGCGTGGTGTATAACGTTCACGCCTATATCGACGAGGATAGCAACATTCAGCATGATTCCTTCTTTGGCATGTTCCCCGCCCAGGGCCACCAGAGCGCCATCCTGACGTTCGTGTGGACCAAGAGCTCATCCAACGCCACGAATATCGACTGGAAGATGCGCATCGTGAGTATGGATGACACCATTGCCGAGCGCATTCAGAAGCAGGTGAACTCGGTGTCGTCGTTGATTGAGGACCCGGTGGTGAGCCAGACCAAGATTGACGAGGAAAAGGCCGAGCGTGACCTGGAGCATCGTCTGCATGGCCGCGAGATTTTCCGCGGCGGCAAGCCCGATCGCACACCGTCCGAACTGCTGGAGCAGGACAAGAAATAATAAGACGCTATCATCCCGTGTGAGCCACAAGCCCGCGCGGGATGATTTTTTAATCCCCGTCCCAGAAAAATCATTATGCATAGAAAGTCATAATTATCATTTCGTAAACATTTCGATGAAATTAACGCCATGAGGCATGCTTGCGGTTACAATACCGCGAGGCCTAACTACACACCTTTAAGCCGGTCCTGTGAGACCGGGAAGGAGAATTATGGCGAACAACCATACCGCGGGCGCTGCCGCCCGCACCTTCGCGCCCAGCGAGCTTTGCCAGCGTATGCTGGCCAAAACCAGCAAGGGCACCTGCGGTCCCTGCATCCTGTATCTTGAGGATGGGACCATTTTTTATGGACGTGCATGCGGCGCCGAGGGCTCCGCGACCGGCGAAGTCTGCTTCAACACCTCGCTCGAGGGCTACTTTGAGGTCATGACCGACCCGAGTTATGCCGGCCAAATCGTAACCATGACCTATCCGCAGATCGGCAACTACGGTATCGACGAGACCGACGTCCAGTCGGCCTTCCCCGGCGACGCCGTGCGCCCTGCGAGCGCTCCGGCCATGCGCGGCATGATCGTTCGCGACATGTGCGCCACGCCTTCTAACTGGCGCTCGGCCGTCAGCGTGCCGGAGTACCTGCGCGCTCACGGCATCGTCGCTATCGAGGGTGTCGACACTCGCGCCCTGGTGCGCCACCTGCGCGACAATGGTTCCAAGATGGGCATTATTTCGACCGAGATCTTCGACGTCGACGAGCTTGCCGAGCGTCTGGCCGCTGCGCCCACGCTGGTAGGCGAGAACCTGGTCAAGACCGTAAGTTGCCCCGTACCTCACGAGTTTGTGGCCGCCGACCTGCCTGCCACGCATGACTTTGCGCTTACGGCTGCCGCTCCTGCCCGTCACAAAGTGGTCGCCTACGACTGCGGTGTGAAGCGCGGCATTCTGGAGGGTCTGGTCCGCGCCGGCTGCGACCTTACCGTCGTGCCGTGGGATACGCCCGCCCAGCAGGTGCTCGACATGAATCCCGACGGTGTCTTTTTGTCCAATGGTCCCGGCGACCCCGACGCCGTGGTGGAGACCTACGAGCAGGTGCAGCAGCTGATCGGCAAGGTGCCGGTCTTTGGTATTTGTCTTGGTCACCAGATGATCAGCCTGGCCTGCGGCGCTCAGATGGAAAAGCTTAAGTTCGGTCACCGCGGTGGCAACCAGCCGGTCATGAACCTGGTAAGCCGTCGCGTGGAGATTACCGCGCAAAACCATGGCTTTGGTCTGCTGTTCCCCAGCTTGGGCAAGCTTGTCCCCGAGCTTTCCGGCGGCGAGACCGAGCATGCGGCCGATGGGGATCTGCGCGTCTGGGTGCGCCGCGGCATCGCGCCAGTCGTGATGAACGAGCGCTTCGGCCGCATTCGCCTGACGCATGTGAACCTCAACGACGGCACCGCCGAGGGCATCCAGCTGCTCGACGCGCCGTGCTTCTCGGTGCAGTACCATCCCGAGGCCTCGCCCGGACCCACCGATGCCCACTATCTCTTTACCGCCTTTACGCGACTCATGGACGGCGAGGAGAACTACCTGGACATCGACACCGCGAAGGACCGCCTGCAGGGCTGGAACTTTGCCGACAATGGTTCCGCTGCGACCGAGACCGAGGAGAACTAACATGCCGAAACGTACTGACATCAAGCGTATCCTCGTCATTGGTTCGGGCCCCATCGTTATTGGCCAGGCCTGCGAGTTCGATTACTCCGGCGCCCAGGCCTGCAAGGTGCTCAAGGAGGATGGCTTTGAGGTCATCCTGGTCAACTCCAACCCGGCGACCATCATGACCGACCCAGGTCTTGCCGCCCGCACCTATGTCGAGCCCATCACCGCCGAATTTATCGAGCGCGTAATCAAGAAAGAGCGCCCGGACGCGCTGCTGCCCACGCTGGGCGGCCAGACCGGTCTGAACGCCGCTGTCGAGCTGGCGAAAGACGGTACGCTCGACAAATACGGCGTCGAGATGATCGGCTGCGACCTGGCCGCTATCGAGCGCGGCGAGGACCGCAAGCTCTTTAACGAGGCCATGGCCGAGATTGGCCTGGAGGTCGCGCGCTCGGGCTATGCCTACAGCGTGGCCGACGCCGAGGCTATCGCCGAGCGCGTGGGCTATCCCTGCGTACTGCGCCCGAGCTTTACCCTCGGCGGCGCCGGTGGCGGCATCGCGCATACCCACGAGGAGCTCGTCTCCATCGTGAGCCAGGGCCTGGAGCTCTCGCCTGCCCACGAGGTGCTGGTCGAGGAGTCCATCGAGGGCTGGAAAGAGTATGAGATGGAGGTCATGCGTGATCACGCCGGCAACGGCATCATCGTGTGCTCCATCGAGAATCTCGACCCCATGGGCGTGCACACCGGCGACTCCATCACCGTGGCGCCGGCGCAGACGCTCTCCGATCTTGAGTATCAGCGCATGCGCGTGGCCTCGCTCGCTATTCTGGAGAAGATCGGCGTCGAGACCGGTGGCTCCAACGTGCAGTTTGCCGTGAACCCCAACACCGGTCGCTTGATCGTCATCGAGATGAACCCGCGCGTGAGCCGTTCGTCCGCGCTGGCCTCCAAGGCCACGGGTTTTCCCATCGCTAAGGCCGCCGCGCGCCTGGCTGTGGGCTATACGCTCGACGAGATCGTCAACGACATCACCAAGGCAACGCCTGCCTGCTTTGAGCCCACGATTGACTACTGCGTGGTCAAGGTGCCGCGCTTTGCCTTCGAGAAGTTCAAGGGTACCGACCCCACGCTCACCACGCGCATGAAGGCCGTGGGCGAAATCATGGCGATCGGCCGCACCTTTGAGGAGGCCTTTGGCAAGGCCATGCGCTCGCTGGAGGACGGTCACCAGGGTATCTGCGCCGGTGGCAAGGAGGGTGCCGACAAGCTGAGCGACGATGAGCTCGCCCAGGCCGTGGCGACCCCGACCGAGCACCGCATTTTCTTTGTGGTCGAGGCCCTGCGCCGTGGCTGGGACATCGCTCGTATCCATGCCATCTGCGGTATCGATCCGTGGTACCTCAACCGTATCAACGATATGGTGCAGGTCCAGGAGAGCATCCGCGGCCTGCGTGTGGAGGACATTGACGCCGACGCGATGCGCCTGCTCAAGCAGTACGGCACGAGCGACGCCGAGATTGCCGCGCTGACCGGCTCGGATGAGCGCTTTGTGCGCGCCTACCGCAAGGGTCTGGGCGTGGTTCCCAGCATGAAGACGGTCGATACCTGCGCTGCGGAGTTCTCGAGCGCCACGGAGTACCACTACAAGACGTACGAGAACATCTACCGCACGAGCCCGGATGCCAAGAAGTGCGTTGCCCCCGACGAGACCACGCCGGCGGACAAGCCCAAGGCGATGATCCTGGGCGCCGGCCCCAACCGCATTGGTCAGGGTATCGAGTTCGATTACTGCTGCGTGCACGCGAGCTACGCGCTGGCGGCCCGCGGCTTTGAGACCATCATGGTCAACTGCAACCCCGAGACCGTCTCGACTGACTACGACACCTCGGACCGCTTGTACTTTGAGCCGCTCACCTATGAGGACGTCATGGATGTCATCGATGTTGAGCGACCCGGCGGCGTCGTGGTGACGCTCGGCGGCCAGACTCCGCTTAAGCTGGCGCGCATGCTCGAGGAGAGCGGCGTGAACATTATGGGCACCAAGCCCGATGCCATCGACTTTGCCGAGGACCGCGAGCGCTTCGCCGCCCTGCTCGACAAGCTGGGCATCATGTACCCGCCGGCGGGCCAAGCCACTTCGTTTGAGGAGGCCGAGGCCGTGGCCGCGCACATCGGCTACCCGCTACTGGTGCGTCCGAGCTACGTGCTTGGCGGCCGCGGCATGATGATTGCCTACGATGCCGAGCATCTGCGCGATTACATGGCCGAGGCTGCGCGCATTAGCCCCGACTACCCGGTGTATCTGGACCGCTTCCTGGAGGGTGCGATCGAGTCCGACGTCGACGCCCTGTGCGACGGCGAGGAGGTCTACATCGGCGGCATTCTGGAGCATATCGAGGAGGCCGGTATTCACTCCGGCGACTCTGCGACCTGCATCCCGCCGTTCAGCTTTAGCGAGAGCCTGCAGGCGAAGCTCCGCGAGACCACGCGCCGCATCGCGATGGCGCTGGGCGTGCGTGGCCTGGTCAACGTGCAGTACGCCATCAAGGGCGAGACCGTTTACGTGATCGAGGCCAACCCGCGCGCCAGCCGTACCGTGCCGTTTATCTCCAAGGCCACTGGCGTGCCGTTGGCCAAGTGCGCGGCGCGTATCATGGCAGGCGATTCCATCGCGAGCCTGGGCCTGCCGAGCGACGAGCGTCAGCTCGATTGGTTCTGCATGAAGGAAGCCGTTATGCCCTGGGGTCGTTTCCCCGGTGCCGACGTTATCCTGGGGCCCGAGATGAAGTCGACGGGCGAGGTCATGGGTATCGCCAAGAGCTATCCCGAGGCATATGCCAAGACGCAGCTGGCGATTGACTACAAGCTGCCCGATCCGAGCTGCGGCAAGGTGTTCATCAGCGTGTGCGACCGCGACAAGCGTCATATCCTTTCGGTCGCGCGTATCCTGCGCTACCTGGGCTTTGACATCTGCTCCACCGAGGGTACGGCGCGCGTGCTGCGCGGCGGCAACGTGACGTGCGAAGTCGTGGAGAAGATCAGCGGCCCGCACGACGGCGAGTGCCCCAACATCGGCGACCTCATCGCCGATGGCAAGATTGCGGTGATCATCAACACGCCGTACGGTCCGGGTTCTCGTGGCGACGGCTACCTGCTGCGCACCGAGGCCGTGCGCCGCGGCGTGACCTGCGTGACCGCGATGTCCGCGGCCAACACGTACGTGAGCGCCATCGAGGCCGTGCGCGAGGACCAGCAGGGCCACGGCAGCGCCAACGACATGGGCATGGACGTCATCGCCCTGCAGGACCTGCCGCAGCACACGGTGTAGTGTGACCTGGCCGGCCGGGGCGGGAGGGGCCGAGATTTCCCCCTTTCGCTCCGGCTGCAAGCAGAGTCGCTCAGGAGGAAACTCGGCCCCTCCCGCCCCGGCCTACGGTGACTCGGTTGCACCGTGTGCTGCCGAAGGGACTTTGCGCGATGACTAGGGCTGAATAAAAAATGAGTGTGGGCTCTGTCGTTCGAATGAACGACAGAGCCCACGTTAATATTTCAGCCAACGTACGTCATGGCAATCCCCGGTAGGTCGAAGGTGCTCTGCGGCGGCCCGGTGTTTTCATCTGAACGACTTTGCGCAGCAACCGGAGTGAAGATGAAAACACCGGGCCGCCGCAGAGCACCCGGGGACCGCAGGGACGGGAGCAGCTATACTACTCTCAGTAGTTAAGGGTCGCGGATTCGCCGCGTCACCGCTCTCAACAGGAGGTCTTTGTTTATGGCAGATCAGAAGCCGGTTGTCGGGATCATCATGGGCTCCAAGTCCGATCTGGGCGTTATGGAAGGCTGCACCGCCGAGCTTAAGGCACTGGGCGTGCCCTATGAGCTCGTGATTGCAAGTGCACACCGCACACCGGCGAAGGTCCATGAGTGGGCCTCGACTGCTGCCGACCGCGGCATCAAGGTAATTATCGCTGCCGCCGGCAAGGCTGCTCACCTGGGCGGTGTCGTGGCTGCGTTTACGCCGCTGCCGGTCATCGGCGTGCCTATGAAGACGAGCGATCTGGGTGGTATGGACTCGCTGCTGTCGATGGTACAGATGCCTTCGGGCGTGCCCGTTGCCTGTGTGGCCATCAACGGTGCCAAGAACGCTGCCATTTACGCCACGCAGATTCTGGGCGCATGCGACCCCGAGTACCGCAAGGTTATCAAGAAGATGAAGCAGGAGATGGCTGACGCCTAAGCGCTCTGCCAGTCCATTTGTAGCATAAGGAGAGCCATGTCCGACTATCAGGGAAAGCGTTTTTCAGCTTCTCGGATTCCCGATCCAGCCAAGTCGGGAGCAGCCCGCGTGCCGCAGCAGGGTCGGATATCCTCTCCTCAGCAGCCGCGCGCGCCGCGTCCCGTGACGCCGGCGAAGCATCGTCGTCAGGATGCACCTACTGCATATCGCCCTTCGTCATACAGCACGGCCAAGAAGTCACCTCGCTCTTCGGCGCATGCCGCGCCATCGAGCTATACTGAGCCGCCGCGCAAAAAGCGCCGCTCCGTCATTCCCATTCTGCTCATCATCATCGGCATTGGCCTGATCGTTGCTGCGGCCGCCATCTTTATCAACGCGCAGATCGGCTACAAGCAGGCGAGCGAGTCGTATCAAAAAATCGAAAAGCAATATGTGAGCGACAAGGACGCCAGCGGCGTGCCAATTATCGACTTCAACGCGCTTGCCCAGACAAATCCCGAGGTTGTTGGTTGGATTTACGCGCCCGGCACCAACATCAACTACCCCGTGGTGCAAACCAACAACAACTCCAAGTACCTCAACACGCTGTTTGACGGTACGGCCAATGCCTCGGGAGCCATCTTCTTGGATAGCGACGACACCGCGCCGGGCATGGTGGATCAGCAGACCACGATTTACGGTCATCACATGAACGACGGTTCGATGTTCAACGTGATTTCGGATACGACCGATCAGGCGACGTTCGACAGCATGGAATACGTGTACTACATCACGCGCGATGCGACGTATAAGTTGCGCCCGCTGGCGACCAAGGTGGTCGAGGACACGTATGCCAAGGCGCGCACGCCTAACTTTGAGGGCGATGACGGACTGAAGAATTACCTGTCCGAGATGCTCGACGGTGCCTCTGCCGTGGCGAGTGATGCCACCAATCGTGCCGCTTCGGCAACCAAGGTCGTAACGCTTGTGACCTGTCGTTCGCTGTCATTTAGCAATACGCGCGCAGTCATGGTACTCACGCCGGTCGAGGAATAAGTGGTTCGAGAGTAGCTAAAAGAGCCCCGTCCCAAATGAGCTACTCGACGACAGTAAAAAGGAGAAATGATGCTTGAGAACGGCAAATCGATGCCTTCGGTTGATGCCTGGCTGCGCGAAGCCAAGGCCGATGTTTCGGCGGCTGATTGTGGGATGTACCTGACACACAATGGCGTGGTGCGTGCGACGCCTAAGTCCGAGGTGCGTGGGGTCGAGACAGATGGTGTGGCGCCTGGACATAAGGTGGGCGGCATGGTGTTTGGCTTCGATGCCGAAAAGGTGCAGGCTGCTATCGAGGCAACGCGCGCGATGCCGGGTATCGGCTATGTGCGCGTGTGGCTGGCGAGCGGTGAGCTTACCGTGGGCGACGACATCATGCTCGTACTCATTGGCGGAGACATTCGCCCACATGTGGTCGATGCGCTGCAGACGCTCGTTGGCACTATCAAGAATGAGTGCGTGAGCGAGGTCGAGCGCGAGGCGTAGGGGCTTGTGTCGATAGAAGGGTCGTTTATAAAAATGCCCGCCGGTACGTGTGATACCGGTGGGCATTTTGCGTTTTGGGCGCGGTGGGCGCTACACGCGCGTCGCATCCTTGGGGCTCATGGTCATGCTCTGGAAGCGGTTCTCCATGTAGTCGTTATCGAAATACTTGCCATAGAACTGCGCGACGGGAATATCTGGCTCCGTGCCGTTGACGCGCTGGTACCAGTAGTCGAGTGACTGCAGCGTCATGACGCCGTCGACCAGCATAATGACGGTAAAGATGACGGTAGCCGAGTAGCGACTCTTCCACGGAATCATGTTGATGAGCTTGAGCAGCCTCGGCAGCAGCAGCTTGATCCAGATAAGTCCACCCAGGCCCCACAGGCAGGCAAAGCCCGTGCAGGTGCGTCCGCCCGTAAGGACGGCGAGTGGGTCGGGCATGCCGAACAGTTTCATGTGCGAGTAGCTCCACGACACCACGCCAAATGAGGTCTGCATAAACCAGCCTACAAACACCTCGAAAGCGCCGCCGATCAGGGCACTTACCAGGAAAATGATCAGAGGATTCTTTTTATAGAAGCGGTTGAGCGCCATGGTCATGAGCACCGCGCCAAATCCGTAGATGGGGCTAAAGGGGCCAAATAGCATACCGGCCCGGTCCTGATAGACGCCGGGATCGACGACGACCATATGCCAGACTTCCTCGAGAATGAGACCTAACACGCTGCAGACGAAGAATACCCAGAACAGGTTGAAGTAGTTGAGCTTGATGTAGCCCTCGCCGGTTTCGTCGCGGCCGAGCATCCCCTCGGCGGCGGCATCGCGGTCGAGCATCTCTTGCAGACGGCGCTGCAGTTCGCGCTCCTGGCGTAGCGTGGGGTCGACGGTGGCCGACAGCGCAATGAGGATACCGAGCTGAATGGCGGGGCGCAGCAGGAAGGGTCCGATACCCTGGAGCATCACGTCAACTAAAAGCTCCACGACGGTAAATGCGATGAGGACGTAAGACAGGCGGGCGGCATTGCGCCGCTGGTCCTTGATGAGGTCCAGGCCAAAGACGATCAAGATGATCGCGCTTGCCGCCGAGAGCATAATGCCGGCGACGATAAGGCCAACCGCGACCAGGGTGTTATCACCGAGCTTAGCGGCGGCGTTGCCGTTAATGAGTGCGGTGATGACCTGCCACATAAAGACGGCGACCGACGGGAGTGTGCCCACGCCGGACAGGATGCACAGGACGGCGTACACTTTAATGATGAGGGGAATCTTCTTGACCTCCGTGGCGCTGGGGACGCTGGGGTCGAGTTCGTTTCGATCCATACAGAACCTTTCTCGCTTTGTCCTAGGTTACTAGGATACGCCGCCGACCTGCTAAAAGACAGGACGAACGTCCCAATTGCAACTTTGCAATCCCCAACGGTGGACGCGGCGGCCATATGGGGGCGCGGGCGCTTGCACTGGGCAGACCGATAAAATGTTTGGCCGCAAAACGGATTATTAGCTCGGTGGGCTTTTAAAAAGCGCTGCTCATGCGCTGGGGAGCGCGTCACGCCGTGCGTATAATAAGGCGGGTAACGCCAAAATACGAGGCTCTGAGGGGATGCCATGTCTCAAGAAACCATCCGCGCGGCCGAGCGCGCCGCGGGACAGGTGAACGCCATGTCGACGTATGATCCGGACTCCGACCAGCTGCATGAGGAATGCGGCGTTTTTGGTGTGTGGGCGCCCGATCGTGACGTGGCTCGACTGACGTACTTTGGCCTGCGTGCACTGCAGCACCGTGGCCAAGAATCGGCGGGAATCGCTGTTGGTGACGGCGGTACGGTTATGGTCCGCAAGGACCTGGGCCTGCTCGACCGCGTGTTCTCCAATGCCGACTTATCGACGCTCTCCGGTCAGCTGGCCGTGGGTCATGTGCGCTATGGCACCGCCGGCGCCAAGAGCTGGGAAGCCTCTCAGCCGCACCTCTCTACCATCAATAGCGTCATTATCGCGCTCGCGCACAACGGCACCCTCGTCAACACCGACGAGCTGCGCCGCCAGCTGATCGAGCTGGGCGTACCGTTCCTCTCCAACTCGGATTCCGAGGTCGCGACCAAACTCATCGGCTACTTTACTCAGCGTACTGGCCATCTGCGCGAGGGCATTCGCAAGACCATGGAGCTCGTGCGCGGCGGCTACGCCATGACACTCATCAACGAGCAGGCGCTCTACGCATTCCGCGACCCGCACGGCATTCGCCCGCTCGTGCTGGGCAAGCTCGTGGACGAGGGCCTGGATCAGGCCGACGCCGCATCCGTTTCGCAGCTGCCGTCGCAGGACGGCGCCGCGACGGTCGACGCCACCACCCATGTCACCCGCGCCGGCGGCTGGGTCGTCGCCTCCGAGACTTGTGCGCTCGACATTGTGGGCGCTGAGTACGTCCGCGACGTCCGTCCCGGCGAGATTTTGCGCATCAGCGCCGAGGGCCTTGTGTCTGAGCAAGGCGTGCCTGCCGCCGAAGAGCCTGCTAACTGCATCTTTGAGCAGGTCTACTTCGCTCGCCCCGACTCCATCATGAACGGCAAGAGCGTCTACGCCTGCCGTTATGACATGGGTCGTCAGCTGGCACATGAGGAGCCCGTCGAGGCCGACCTGGTTATCGGCGTGCCCGACTCCGGTCTGCCGCCCGCGGAGGGGTATTCGCACGAGAGCGGTATTCCCTTTGGCGAGGGCCTTATCAAGAATCGCTATGTGGGCCGTACGTTTATCGAGCCTACGCAGGAGCTGCGTGCCATGGGCGTGCGTATGAAGCTCAACCCGCTGCGCGACAACATCGAGGGCAAGCGCCTAGTCGTCATCGACGACTCCATCGTCCGCGGCACCACCATGGTGCAGCTCGTCAAGATGCTGCGCAACGCCGGCGCCAAGGAGATTCATATCCGCATCAACTCGCCCGAGGTCATCTGGCCGTGCTTCTACGGCATCGATACCGACGTGCAGTCGCAGCTTATCAGCGCCAACAAGACGGTCGACGAGATTTGTGAGTATATCGGCGCCGATTCGCTGGCCTTCCTTTCGGTCGAGGGCCTGCTGAAGGTCATGCCCAAGGGCGGTTACTGCGATGCGTGCTTTACCGGACGCTACCCCGTGGCGATTCCCGAGAGCTTTGGCCGCGACAAGTTCATGGAGGGCTTTAAGCCCCGCAACCTGGACAAGCCGCTGCACTTTGACGACGACGCCGTGGTCGAGAAATACGACGACCGCAGCTGGGAAGAGGAGCACGGCGAGGCCTAAAGCCTGCCATGTAGGGACAGGTTTATTTTGGTAGGTTTTACCTGCTGTTTTGTTGATATGACGGCGCGTGCCGTTATGGCACGCGCCGAAATGAACGCAACTATGAGCACCGTTTGGCGTCCGCGCGGCGCCACGGTAGTGGGAGAGGAAGGCTCAGATGAGCGACAGCAAGCATGTGACGTACGAGGACGCCGGCGTCGATACCGCCGAGGGCGGCCGCGCCGTCGACGCTATTAAGCAGATGGTCAAGGACACCAACCGCCCCGAGGTCATCGGCGGCATCGGTGGCTTTGGTGGCCTGTTCTCGGCCGCCGCGCTTAAGGATATGGAAGACCCGATCCTGATCAGCGGCACCGACGGCGTGGGCACCAAGCTCGTGCTCGCCCAGATCATGGACCGTCACGAGACGGTGGGCCAGGACCTGGTCGCCATGTGCGTCAATGACATTTTGGCTTCGGGCGCCGAGCCGCTGTTCTTCCTGGATTACGTTGCCATCGGTCACATTGAGGCCGAGCACATGGCAAAGATCATCAAGGGCGTGGCCGACGGCTGCAAGCTCGCGGGCTGCGCGCTCGTGGGCGGCGAGATGGCCGAGCACCCGGGCGTCATGGCTCCTGCCGACTATGACCTCGCCGGCTTTACCGTGGGTGTTGTCGATCGTCCCAAGATGCTCGACCCCGCGAACGTTCGACCCGGCGATGTGATCCTGGGCCTGCCCTCCACCGGCGTGCACTCCAACGGTTACTCACTCGTGCGCAAGGTCATCGGTGTCGACGGCATTAAGCCGGGCACGCCCGAGGCCGCCGCTAAGGCCGAGGAGCTGAGCCGTCCGCTCGAGGAGCTCGGCGGCGCATCGCTGGCAGACGCTCTGCTGGCCCCCACGTGCATCTACGTCAAGCCGATTCTGGAGCTGCTGCGCGGCGGCGCCAACGTTCATGCCATTGCCCATATCACCGGCGGCGGTATTACCGAGAACCTCAACCGCGCGCTCGCCGACGACGTCGACGCCGTGGTCACCCGCAACGGCGCCGAGATGGGCTGGGATGTTCCGCCCGTCATCACCTACGTGTCGCGTCAGGCCGAGCTCGCGCCCAACGAGGCATGCAAGACCTTCAACATGGGTGTCGGCCTGTGCCTGATCGTCGCCCCCGAGGACGAGGCTGCGGTTACCGAGGCCCTGGTCGCGCTGGGCGAGAAGCCGTTCCGCGTGGGCGAGTGCGTCGAGGGTTCCGGTAAGGTCGTGTACTCCGATGAGCGCTAACGAGCAGATGACTGCTGCCGAGGGCCTGGGCTTTGTGCCCTATAACCGTCCGACCGGCACTGATACCGCCGAGCCGCTCAAGATCGGCGTGCTCATCAGCGGGTCGGGTACCAACTTGCAGGCGTTGATCGATTTGATCGCCGCCGGCAAGCTCAACGCCTCGATTGAGCTTGTGGTGTCGAGCCGTCCTTCGGCTAAGGGTTTGCAGCGCGCTGAGCGCGCGGGCATCCAGACGCTCACACTGTCCAAGGATGTCTATGCCGATTCCATCGCGGCTGACGAGATCATTGCGCATGAGCTGCTCGAGCGCGGCTGCGAGTATGTGGTCATGGCCGGCTACATGCGCATGGTGCATACGCCGCTGCTGGCGGCGTTCCCCAATCGCGTGGTCAACCTGCATCCGGCACTGCTGCCGAGCTTTACCGGCGCGCATGCGATTGACGATGCGTTTGCTCGCGGCGTCAAGGTGACCGGCGTGACCGTGCACTTTGCCAACGAGATTTACGACAACGGCCCCATCATCGCCCAGCGTGCGCTGGCTGTTGAGGAGGGCTGGGACGTCGACACGCTTGAGGAGCACATCCACGCGATCGAGCATGTGCTGTATCCCGAGGTCGTGCAGATGCTCGCCGACGGTCGCGTTCACGTGCTGGAGAGCGGCAAGGTCGCAATTGATGCGCCTCGCGGCTAGTGGCGCACAGTACAATTTAGCCGAGTAGTCAGGGTGGTCATTGGCGCCAAGGCGCAAGTGGCCATCCTTTGTTTTAGGTAGTCATCGGGGACGGTCTTTAACGACTAGTCATTCAAGAATGTCGCAGGTGACTAGGTGAGAGAGGTGAGCGCATGGCGGATAACGAAGCGCTGTTTACGCCTGAGCTGGTGTTTTTTGATTGGGAGTGTGCGACGCCGGGCGAGGTGTTTGCGCGGCTCGAGGGCGAGCTTGCCCCGCGCGGCTACATTGCCGAGGGTTGGCTCAACGCCGTCCGCACGCGCGAGGACGCCTATCCCACGGGTCTCGCCATGCCGGCGGCAAACATCGCCATTCCGCATACCGATCCGGGATTTGTGGCCAAGCCCTATATCGCGGTGGTAAAGCCCGTCACACCTGTGACGTTCAACGCGATGGCGGGCATGGGCGCCCCGGTGCCGGCGCAGATCATCATCAACCTGGGCATCGCCGAGCCGGGCGGTCAGGTCGAGGCACTTCAGGCACTCATGAATATCTTTATGGACACCGACGCTGCGGCCGATGTGCTCGGCCAGATCACGTGCCAAGGCATGGTCGACGCCATCCGTCGCCACTTCTAAGGTGGAACTAAGCCGGCACTTGGGGACTGTCCCTAACTGCCGGCAGAAAAGGAACGTCCCTAACTGCCAACTGCCAGACTTGTCCCCTTTGCACCAAAATGGTGCAGATTAACCTGTCCCCCATGCACCAGGTGTGCCGCGGGGGCTGCGTTGTGACACAATGGCGTTTGTTCGATTCGTGATGCGAAAGGCCAAACATGGCAAACAAGAAAAAGAACCCCGAGGCCGCGCCGACGCCCGAGCAACGGTCCCGCGCCGCCTCCAGCTCTCGTAAGAAGCAGCGCAAGACCTATGTGTCCAAGACCGTCAAGATTGTCCTGGTGGTCATCGGCGTGCTGGCGATGCTGCTTTCCGTCTCGGCCATGGCGTGCTCCGGCCTGATGTCGCAGACCGAAAGTGCCAGCTCGGGCTATAAGCTTACTGGTGGCGTGGCTGCTACCATCAACGGCACCAACCTCACCGAGGACACCGTGACCAAGCAGATCATGAGCATGCGCACGTCCTACGGCTACACCAAGGACAAGGACTGGGCACAGTACCTGGTCGACAACGACCTCACACCCAAGAAGTACCGCAAGCAGCTCATCGACTCCTACGCGCAGCAGATTCTGCTTCAGCAGGCGCAGAAGGACAACGGCGTGACGGTGTCGGACAAGGAGGTCGAGAAGGCTTGGAAGGACGCGTGCAAGAGCGCGGGCGGCGCCAAGACCTTTAAGAAGACGCTTAAGACCTACGGCTACACCGAGGACACCTACAAGGATTCGCTCAAGGAGAGCCTGGCGCAGCAGAAGCTCAAGGATGCCGTGGCACCCACCAGCAAGCCCAAGGACAGCGAGATTGTCGATTACATCAATGAGAACCTGTCCAACTACAACGATGCCCGTCGTTCGTCGAATATCCTGATCAAGGTCGATTCCGACGCATCCGACGCGGACAAGGCTGCCGCCAAGGCCAAGGCGCAGGAGTGCCTGGACAAGATCAACTCCGGCGAGCTGAGCTTTGAGGATGCCGTTGAGCAGTACTCCGAGGACACCGGCTCCAAGGAGAAGAAGGGCGATGTGGGCTGGGACAAGCTCACCACCTTCGTCGACAGCTACCAGGCGGCGCTCGAGGGACTCAACAAGGGCGATGTGAGCGGCGTCGTCGAGTCGACCTATGGTTATCACATCATCAAGTGCACCGACTACTTCCATGTCGATAATCAGGTCGATGACATTAAGCAGGTGCCCAAGGACATCAAGAAGTACGTCTCCAACGTGGTGAAGACGCAGGCGGCAAGCACCGCGTACAGCGAGTGGCTGGAGCAGTACAAGAAGGACGCCGACATCACCGTTAACCCCATGCCCAAGGACGTGCCGTACAACGTCAGCCTGAAGGGCGTCACCAAGAGTTCGACCGACGATTCGTCGACGACTAAGTAATCATGGGGCGGCGCTCGTGTGAGTGCCGCCCGCACTATTGAGGAGGATTTGCAGATGACCAACGAAGAGCTGCAGAAGGAAATGATTGCGGCCATGAAGGCCAAGGACAAGGTTCGCCTGTCTATCATTCGCCAGGTTAAGGCCGAGGTGAAGAATATCGAGGTCAACGAGCGTCGCGATGTGACCGAGGAAGACGTCAACAGCATGATCAAACGTCTGATTAAGCAGACGAGCGAGACGTTGGAGATGTCCATCAAGGCCGGCACCGACCAAGAGCGTACCGACAACCTGACCGAGCAGGTCAAGATTCTGGAGAGCTTGCTGCCCGCACAGGTTTCGGGCGAGGAGCTCGAGGCCCTGATCGAGCAGGTTATCGCCGAGCTGGGCGCCACGTCCAAGAAGCAGATGGGCCAGGTTATGGGCGCACTCGGCAAGGCCACTGGCGGTAACTTCGATAAGCCGGCAGCAGCAAAGATTGTCGGAGCAAAGCTGGCTTAAGGGCCGAGCGGTACATAGTTGATGTTGAGGGGGCATGGCCGTCATGGTCGCGCCCCTTTTTGCTGGGCTGGACGCTCGTTGGGGACAGACTTAAATGAGTGCCCAATGAGCGGGTACTCATTTAGGTCTGTCCCCAACGAGCGGGTGGAAGGTTGCGGGTTCTTTACGGGAATGTAGTGTGGGCTGCGGAAACGCGGTTCTTTCCGTACAATAGTTCAACTCGTGTAAACGCAGGGAAGGGACATTCATGGCAGACATGATCGAGATCAAGCATCTCAACAAGTACTTTGGCGACCTGCATGTGCTCAAAGATATCAATCTCACCGTCAAGCGCGGCGAGAAGCTCGTAATGATCGGGCCTTCCGGCTCGGGTAAGTCGACGCTCATCCGTTGCGTCGATTATCTGGAGGAGCCCACGTCGGGCGAGGTCATCATCGACGGTACGCCGCTCACCAAAAAGAATCACCTGGAGATGGCTCGCAAGTACAGTTCCATGGTGTTTCAGCAGTTCAACCTGTATCCCAACATGACGGTGCTGGGCAACCTGACGCTCGCGCCCATCAAGCTGCAAAAGAAGAGCAAGGAGGAGGCGACCGAGATCGCCATCGCCGCGCTCAAGCGTGTCGGCATGGCGCATAAGGCCGGCGAGTATCCGCAGAACCTCTCGGGCGGTCAGCAGCAGCGCATTGCCATCGCCCGTGCCCTGTGCACCAAGCAGCCCATCATCCTGTTTGACGAGCCGACCTCGGCGCTCGACCCCGAGATGGTCCAGGAGGTTCTGGACGTTATGATTGAGCTCGCGCAGGAGGATATCACCATGATCTGCGTGACGCACGAGATGGGCTTTGCGCGCCAGGTGGCCGACCGCGTCATCTTTATGGAGGACGGCCGCATTCTGGAGGAGGGCACGCCCGAGCACTTCTTCGATAACCCCGAGAACCCGCGCTGCCGCGAGTTCCTGTCCAAGATTCTGCACTAGGCGCGGTGATGGACATGACGGATATGACGAGGGCGGCCGTGTCGCGCCGTCACTTTTTGCAGCTGGCTGGCGCCGGCATGCTTGCGCTGACGGGGACCGCGCTTACCGGTTGCGGCAACTCCACCAGCGGCGAGGGTTCCGACAAGGGGTCCAAGCTGGCGGCCATCAAGTCGCGCGGCCATCTGAATGCCGGCGTTAAGAAGGATGTTCCCGGCTACGGCTATTACGATACCGCCAAGGGCCGCTTTGAGGGCATGGAAGTCGATTTGTGCTATCAGATCGCCGCTGCCGTCTTTGGCGTGAGCTACAAGGAGGCCCGCGCCCAGGAGCTTGTCGAGTTTACCGACGTAACGCCCAAGACGCGCGGCCCGCTGATCGATAACGGCCAACTTGACGTGGTCGCGGCGACCTACACCATCACCGACGAGCGCAAGAAGAGCTGGGATTTCTCGACGCCGTACCGAACCGACTACGTGGGACTCATGGTCAAGAAGCGTTCGGGCTTTACCTCGATTGAGGATCTGGACGGCAAGGTCATTGGCGTGAGCCAGGGTGCCACCACGCAGGGCCTGATCGAGCAGATGATCAAGGACAACGGCTTTAGCTGCAAGCCCGAGTTTAGGGCCTTTAGCGGCTACCCCATCATCAAGAGTTCGCTCGACGCCGGCAATATCGACGTCTTTGCCATGGACCGCTCCACGCTGGCCGGTTACATGAACGAGACCGTTGAGCTGCTGCAGCCCGAGGTCAAGTTTGGCGAGCAGGGCTACGGCGTGGCGACCAAGAAGGGCTGCGACCTTTCGGCCGTGGTCGATCAGGTGATTTGCGATCGCCTGGCCGATGGCTGGCTCGACCAAGAGGTCAAGACCTGGGGTCTTGTATAGGCATATCGTCCAAGGAAGGAATCAAATGCTCGAAGGATTATTTGACGCCGACCGTTGGTCGACGACATTTCAAAACATGGGGCCCTTCTGGGAGGGCTTTGGCGTGACGCTGCAGGTGGTCGTTGCCGGTCTGCTGCTGTCGCTGGTGCTGGGCACGCTACTGGGTGTGTTCTCTACCACTCGTTCTCGTGTTCTGCGCGCCATAAGCCGCGTGTACGTTGAGTTTTACCAGAACACCCCGCTGCCCGTGCAGGTGCTCTTTATGTACATGGCCGGCCCGCAGTTTTTGCAGGCCATAACCGGTGCCGACCAGCCGGTGCGCATCGCGCCGTTTGTGCTGGGCTTCTTGGGCGTGGGTCTGTATCACGCGGCCTACATTTCGGAGGTCATCCGCACTGGTATCGAGGCGGTTCCGCGCGGTCAGATGGAGGCAGCCCAGAGCCAGGGCTTCACCCGTGCGCAGGCGTACTGGTACATCGTGCTGCCCCAGACGTTCAAGATCATTTTGCCGCCGCTGTGTAACCAGGCGCTCAACCTGGTCAAGAACACGTCGGTGCTGGCGCTCGTGGCCGGCGGCGACCTTATGTACCGTTCCGACAACTTTGTGAGTCTGTACGGTTACCTGCAGGGATATATCGTCTGCTGCCTTATGTACTTCATCATCTGCTTTCCGCTCGCCATGCTGGTGCAGTGGCTCGAGCGCCGCTCCAAGGAGCGTCCGCGCGGCGTGAGCCTGGCCGAGCTGGGGCTCGACAACGTAGAGGAGGCCTAGCGCATGGAAATCTTCAACGCGACCAACCTGCTCTACATTTGGGGCGGCTTTGTTAAGACAATCGAGATCTCGGCGCTGTCGATCTTTTTCTCGCTCATCTTTGGCACGGTGCTGGCGCTCGTTAAAAGCTATGCGCCCCGCCCGTTCCGTATTTTGGTGAGTGCCTATATCGAGCTGTTCCGTTGCACGCCGAACCTGCTGTGGATCCTGTTTATCTACTTCACGGTACAGGGTTTGGACATCGTGATTTCGACCATCGCCTTTACGCTGTTTACCAGCGCTGTTATGGCCGAGATTGTGCGCGGCGGCCTCAACTCGATTCCGCGCGGCCAGTTTGAGGCAGCGCAGAGCCAGGGCTTCGGCTTCTTTGCCACCATGCGCTACATCATTCTGCCGCAGACATTTAAGACGATCATTCCGGCGCTGTTTAGCCAGTGCACGACCGTCATCAAGGACAGTTCGTATCTTTCGGGCATTAACGTGGCCGAACTCATGTACACGGCAAACGTCGTGATGGCCCACGCGATCGACCTGTCGCAGGTGCTTATGCTCTACGGCCTGGTGTTTGCGATGTACTTTGTGCTCAACTTTGGTATCTCGCTGCTGGTCCGAGCGTATCAGAGGCGAATGGTGGCAGCGTAGAATGTGGCAAAGGGACAGCCCCTTTGTCACATAGAGAAAGGAATCGCGATGAGCGATCTGGTGAACAAGAAGAGCCCCGTGGTCATTACCATCGCGCGCGACTTTGGTGCCGAGGGCCACGAGATTGGCCGTATCCTCGCCAACGAGCTGGGGATTCCGCTGTATGACAACGAGCTGCTGGTGCGCGCGTCGCTGCGTGCGGGCGAGTCGCTCGATAAGATGGCCGCCTACGACGAGCGTCTGGCCGTGGAGAACATGGCATTCCTGCCCGACCGCTATGACGCGCGTTCGTACTCGGACAAGTTGTTCCAAAAGATGAGCCAGGTGATTTTGGATCTGGGCGAGACCGAGAGCTGCATTATCGAAGGCCGCCTGTCCGATTACCTGCTTCGCAACAACCCCAACCACATTGCCGTGTTGGTGACCGCTCCCTTTGAGGACCGCGTCGAGATTGTGCGCAAGAAGCGTGGCCTTAACAAAAAGAAGGGCGCCAAGCTGGTCAAGCAGCAGCAGAAGGCGCGCGAGGCGTTCTATAAGCGCTACAGCGCCGGAAAGTGGAAGATGACGAGCGGTAAGGATATCGTTGTCAACCGCGCTAAGCTGGGCCGCGAGGGCTGCAAAGACGTTATCGCCGCTGCCTACCGCTACAAGGTAGCTCAGCTCGAAGGCTAGCCGACCAAAACCACCACGAAGGCGCCGCCCCTTTATGGTGGTCGGGCGGCCGGTATAAAAAAGTCCCCGCCGGGCGCGTGCTCGACGGGGACTTTGCCGTTTGATGGCTAACGCTGTAGGTGATTACTCGCCCAGCAGGCTCTTGGTGATGGAAGCGGCGGCCTTCTTGCCGGCGCCCATCGCCAGAATGACCGTAGCGGCACCGGTGACGATGTCGCCGCCGGCCCAGATGCGGGGATCGGTGGTCTGGCCGGTCTCCTCGTCGGCGACGATGTAGCCCCACTTGTTGAGCTCCATCTTGCCGCCGATCTTCTTTGCGAAGGGGTTGGCGTTGGTACCGATAGCCGAGATTGCGACGTCGCAGGGAATCTCCTCGATGGCGCCCTCGATGGGCACCGGGCGACGACGGCCGGACTCGTCGGGCTCGCCGAGCTCCATCTTCTGGACCTTGACGGCGCACACGGAGCCGTCCTCGCCAGCGACAAACTCGAGCGGGGAGACGAGCGGCAGAACCTCGACGCCCTCGGCCTTGGCGTGGTGCAGCTCGGCACGACGGCAAGGCATCTCATCCTCGGTACGACGGTAGGCGATAATGGCGTGCTCGGCGCCCAGGCGCTTGGCGGTACGGACGGCGTCCATAGCCACGTTGCCGCCACCAAAGACAACGACGTTCTTGCCGTGCTTGGTGGGGGTGTCGTACTCGGGGAACTTGTTGGCCTTCATCAGGTTCACGCGGGTGAGGTACTCGTTCGCGAAGAAGACGTTGGGCAGGTTCTCGCCGGGGACGTTGAGGAACTTGGGCAGGCCTGCGCCGGTCGCCACGTAGATGGCGTCGAAGCCCTGCTCGAACAGCTCTTCGGCCGTGGCCATGTTGCCCACGACGGAGTTGTACTCAAACTTGACGCCCATGTCCTCCAGGCCGTCAATCTCGCGCTTGACGACTGCCTTGGGCAGACGGAACTCGGGGATGCCGTAGACCAGCACGCCGCCGCCGGTAAAGAAGGCCTCAAAGACGGTGACGTCAAAGCCGTTACGGGCGAGCTCGCCGGCGCAGGTGATGCCGGACGGGCCAGAGCCGACGACAGCGACCTTCTTGCCGTTCTTGGGGGCCATCTTGGGCGTAGAGGCGAGCTCGGGGCGGTCACCCAGGAAGCGCTCGAGCTGGCCGATGGCCACGGGCTCGGACTTCTTACCACGGATGCACTTGCCCTCGCACTGGTTCTCCTGCGGGCAGACGCGGCCGCAGATGGCGGGAAGCATGGAGTCCTCGCGGATGGTATCGAGAGCGCCGCCGAAGTCCTTCGCGCGGATCTGCTCGATAAAGCGGGGGATGTTGATGTTGACGGGGCAGCCCTCAACACAGAACGGCTTCTTGCAGTTGAGGCAGCGCTCGGCCTCGGCCAGCGCCATTTCCTCGGTGAAGCCCTTGTCGACGGGGCGGAAGTCGCAGGCGCGCTCGGCAGCCGGCTCCTCGTTATCGGGGGTGCGGGGCGACTTCATATCGGCAACGAAACGACCGTTAACTAGTGGCATGCGCAGCTCTTTTCCTCATAGGCCTTGAGGGACTCGCCCTCTTCGGAACGGTAAGCGGCCTGGCGGGCACGAAGGTCATCCCAGTCGACCAGGGTGGCATCGAAGTCGGGGCCGTCGACGCAAGCGAACTTGGTCACGCCGCCCACCTCGACGCGGCAGCAGCCGCACATACCGGTGCCGTCAACCATGATGGGGTTGAGGGACGCGGTGATGGGGGTGTCGTATTTCTGGGCGGTGAGGGTCGAGAACTTCATCATCGGAACGGGGCCGACGCAGAAGACCTGGCTCACGGCCTTGTCCTGCAGCAGGCGCTCCAGCGGAGCGGTGACAACGCCCTGCTCGCCGTAGGAACCGTCATCAGTGGTGATATGGATGTGGTCCTCGTCGAGGAGCTCGCGGAACTGGTCCTCCATGAGCAGGAGGTCCTTGGTGCGGGCGCCCATGATGGCGTGGACCTCATGACCGGTCTCGACCAGGTGCTTGGCGACCGGGAAGGCAATTGCCAGGCCAACGCCGCCGCCAATGACGGCGCAGGGGCCCTCGGCCATCTCGGTGGGAACGCCCAACGGGCCCACGACGTCGCGCAGCGACTCGCCGGCCTCGTAGGTGGACAGCATCTCGGTGGTCTTGCCGATCACCATGAAGATGAACTCGACCCAGCCCTCGTCACCGTTCCAGCCGGCCAGGGTAAACGGGACGCGCTCGCCCGTCTCGTTGGCGCGAACCATGAGGAACTGTCCAGCGTGCGCATGCTTGGCGATTGCGGGCGCCTCGATGCGGAACTTGAACACCTTCTCCGAGAACTGCGTCTTCTCCAGGATCTTATACATAGAACCCCTCTCTTGTTAGGGCCGCCGAACCGTGCCTCCACGGAAATGGACGGTAGCCCGAATAAAACCGTACGCGCACAGGCGTTGTGCAGACATACGGTGCAAATTATACCCTCATGGACATGTCACTTACGTGTGTCTTCGGCGGTTGGGAGCAGGGTTTATCCACTTTGGCCTACCAAAGGGGGAGAGGTTTATTTTGGTCAGCTTTATCGGGTAAAACGGCAAAGGGGCCAGCCTCGGGTTGCAATGAGGTCGGCCCTCTTTGGGGTGCTATGTGTGTATGGCGGTGCGCGGTTTATTGCGATGCGGCCGCCGCGGCGTTTCCGCAGGTAAAACCTGCCAAAATAAACCTATCCCTAAATGATAGGTTTTAGTGCTTGCCGTTGGCGGAGGCGGCGCCGTTGACATGGTCGCGAGCATAGACTACGCCGTGCACAATCGCCAGGCCGGCGGCGTCGGCCGCGCGGGCGCAGGTGTCCTGGAAATCCTCGGCCTCGCGGGCGCGCAGCTGCTTAAGCACGTAGTCGGCGACGGCCATCTTGCCGGGAGGGTTGCCGATGCCGGTGCGGATGCGGCTGAAGTCGCGGCTGCCCATCTTGTCGATGATGGAACGCAGGCCGTTGTGACCGGCATGGCCGCCGCCCACCTTAACACGCACGTCGCCGGCGGGAATGTCGAGCTCGTCGTGGATCACGAGCAGCTCCTCGACCTTGATTTTGTACTCGCGGCAGAGCTTGGAGATGGGGCCACCCGAGGTATTCATATACGACTGCGGCTTGACCAGCACAATCTGGCGCTTACCGCCCCCTTCCTCGGGATCGTTGATGTTGATGAGCGCGACCTCGGCGCAGGCCTGGTTTTTCCAGTACGTGACGCCGGCCTGACGGGCCAGCTCGTCGATCGCCTTAAAGCCGGCGTTGTGGCGGGTCTCGGCATATTCCTCGCCAGGGTTGCCAAGCCCGGCAACCATGCGAATCTTAAGCGGCTGTGCAGCTGCCATGTTTATCCTTTCGTTGATTTGTCGCCTGCTATGGTGAGCGACCCTGTTGCCGCTGTCAAATGGAGGGTAATTGAGGGCGTTTAGGGGCGTTTGGACGGCCGTCGAAATCAGAGGTGGACAGTTAGTTCAGATACGTATAAGTTCTGAGGACTCGAAGTGCTCAATTCAATGCCGATACGTTGTTTTGGAGCTTTAGTTAGTCCATATGGCGCTGTTTTGAAGTCTACCCTGCCTTCAATAGGGCGAATGGTATAGAGATAGCTGCAAAACAGCCTAATTCAATGTGTCCATTTATACGTATTTAAACTAACTGTCCAGTCCTGTTCGGCGGCGCGCGGGTGATTCGCCGTTTAGACCGGCGCAAGGCCGATTCCGGCCCGCAGAGCGTTGAGCCAAGCGGCCTGACGCTTGCGATAACCCTTGATACGGTATCGGAATCGGACTCCCGCGAGTCGATGCATCGTTTGGGCGAAGGCTTCGAGTGCAACAAGGTCTTTCATTTGGTCGCGATTGATAACCAGGACGTGGATGCCCATTGCCTTGAGGCCATTATTTCGATTGCCATCGTGGATGCGAGCGTTTTGAAGCTCATGCCCAATTCCGTTGTATTCGTTGTCGACTCCGGCTGCCGGGCAATATAGGTCGCAGATGGCATAGGGGATGCCCGAGGACATGTTGACCGCAAGAGTGTCGAAGTCGATTCGATGGTTGAGTAGCAGGCCTCCCATGGGCAGACTGCAACATCCGAATCCTCCAAAGCGCATGGGCGCTCCGAGAACGGCAAACATTAGGGATTCGGCTGGGGATGCAGATCCGGGTCGGGCAAGTTTGACTGCCGTGCGAAACGATGTGTATGAGCTACTTTTGGCGAAGCGTGCAACCGCCTCAAGCTCTTCGATAGTTGTGGCGGGCTCGCATTTGTAGTGTGCCTGTTCATAGCGGGTTTCGTTCTGTTGCTCGACCACCGACTGGTTGCCCAAGCAATCAAGATCGCCCGTCGCTGCGCAGCCATCGCCCTTGGGCCAGATGTCGTCATGGGCAATGGGGTATGTTGCCCCGGGAGGAAGGGAGTAGGTTCCGAGCAGTTCCATGAGAAGCATCAAGGTTTTGGCGACTGATTCATTTTTGGAACAAAGCATGGCTGTCACGGCAGGAGACGTTGCGTAGATGTCGGCCTCGACGTGCATAATTGCACCTTCAGGAAGCGGAGCGGCGAGAATATGCTGAAGAAGCCGCTTGTCGGGGCGCCTGTTGTCTTCGTCTGAAACGAGAAGATCGAGTAGTTCGGAATCATCTTCATTCCAGGCATCGAGTATCGAAAGTGCGCCAAAGTCTATCGCGTCATTATTGGGAATGCAGCTAGCCAAGGCCTGTGCCTGCTGTTCACTATCAACGGAGTCCCAGGGTAGGGCAAAGTACGCCCGTCGTGCGCGACGAATTGCGCGGAGGGCGGAGAAATGTGAAATCACGGTCGTCATAGCTATAACGTACTAAGTTGGCGGCAGAATGCGACCCCCATACCGTTCTTTTCGCTCAGCGGGGCGCTGCGCGCCATGAACGGCTGGGTGTTATGAAATCGGTGGAATCGGTTGAGGGGATTGCAGGAAATTGAGCTCTGCCGCGAAGGTTGACGATAGCTACTGGACGGTTAATTCAGATACGTATAAGGCGGCGGGCGTTCGAGGCGTGTCTAAGGCCCTTGAGGGCGATTTGAGGGTAAATATGCAGCGGTTGTACTCGAGAACGATGAGATTTGGACGGCATGGCATCCGCTGGGGAGCTCAGAAGGCTCCGAACGGTCCTTTGGAGCTTTAAAAAAATACGTATCTGAACTAATTGTCCAGGGAAGGTTGGCGAGGGATAGAAAAAGGGTCGGAAGCGAGCTTCCGACCCTTTAAAAGCATCAAAGATGATGCGATGCACGGCAGGCTACAGCGCGAAGTCGCCGCCGACGAGCGTGGAGACGGGTTCCTCGTGGTAAACGGCGGAGATGGCCTGAGCGAACTCCTCGGCGACCGAGATGGTCTTGATCTTGCCGCCGACCTCGACGGGAATGGCGTCGGTGACGAGGCACTCGACGATCGGGGCGTCGTTCAGACGCTCGATGGCCGGACCGGAGAAGATGCCGTGGGTGGCGCAGACGTAGATGTCGCCAGCGCCCATAGCCTTGAGCTCCTTGACGTTGGCGCACAGGGTGCCAGCGGTGTCGATCATGTCGTCGTTGATGATGCAGGTCTTGCCCTTGATGTCACCGATGATGCCCATGACCTCGGCGGCGTTGTGGCGCGGACGGCCCTTGTGGGCAATGGCCAGGTCGCAGCCGAGCATGTCGGACAGCTTCTTGGCAGCCTTGGCACGACCCACGTCGGGGGAGACGACAACCAGGTTGTCGGTGTCGAAGTGCATGTCGTTGTAGTACTGGCCAAACAGCGGCAGTGCGGACAGGTGGTTAACCGGGATATCGAAGAAGCCCTGGATCTGGCCCTGGTGCAGGTCGAGGGTGATGATGCGGTTGACGCCGGCGCGTTCGAGCAGGTTGGCGACGAGGCGGGCGGTGATGGGCTCGCGCGGGCCGGCCTTGCGGTCCTGGCGGGCATAGCCGTAGTGGGTGATAACGGCGGTGATGGAGCGGGCGGATGCGCGCTTGGCAGCGTCGGTGGCGATGAGCAGCTCCATGAGCATGTCGTTGACGTTGCCGCCGGCCACGGACTGAATCAGGAAGACGTCGGCGCCGCGGACGGTCTCGTCGTAGCGGGCGTAAATCTCACCGTTGGCGAACTGCTTTAGCGTAAGGCCCGAAAGCTCGACCCCAAGGTACTCAGCGATCTTCTGAGCGAGGGGACGGTTGGAGGAACCGGAATACACGCGGATGGACTTGCGCATATTCTCCGACTTCTCGGGATCATTAATCGGCATTACCCTTCTCCTTTATATCGAATGCCATATAGATGCCTTGTTGCATTGTAACCGCGCGACGGGGTTAATCGGGTCTTGATAACGTCTTTACCG
>CATXXF010000014.1 GCA_958403395.1 uncultured Collinsella sp. | reverse complement strand
GGGCGCCCCAACCAGGCGCCCTCTTCTTGGTTGAACTTCTCTATTAAAAAGACGGCCGGTTTACTACGACAAAATAGCTCTGGCCGACCACGGAGAGTATTCTATGAAATTGGCAACGCTTCTACCTGCGGATTTAATATCACCAAATTGACCGTGGTTGAGATCATTCAATTCGTCGTAGTAAACCGATGTACTTTTGTTTGACTACAAATAGTATCCGCCTGGGCGTTTTCGAATATCGCGATAATTTGGATGGTAAAACGATTTTCTAGGACAACCGTTCGCCGATGGTAAACGGATGTTGTTTATACAGCCTGTGTACAACAGATATAATTATATCCTGTGCGTAAAGCCCATGGCCCGCAGGCCGTGATTCTATTGAACTGGACCGTATTATGAGATTGATTCACAACAGCCGTCTACCGCAGTCTCGCACTCCGTTTGGCGCTGTGACCACCGGAACTTCCGTTTCGCTCTCGGTTATTTTAGAGGATGCCGATCCCGCGCAGGCAACGCTTACCCTGCGCACCTGGGTCGATGAGATCGGTGAGTCTCTGTATCCCATGACGCACGAGGGCGACGGCATATTTACCGTAGAGCTTGAGTGCACTGAGCCCTGTCTTATCTGGTACAGCTTTATCTGCAATATCGAGGGCCAGCCCGAGGTCCGTTTGGGCGCACCGCAGGGTCGCACCGGTGGCGAGGGCGTAACCTACGACTACGCCGAAGTTCCGTCGTTCCAGATTACCGTCTACAAGCACCGCGAGAACCGTCCCACTTGGTACGAGCGCGGTATGGTCTACCAGATCTTCCCCGACCGCTATGCACGCGACGAAAACTGGCGCGAACGCACGCTTGCCGAAGTTGAAAAACCACGCAAAGGAATCCAACGCCGCATGGTCGAGGACTGGAACGAACCGCCCGAGTACGAGCGTGCCGAAGACGGCTCCATCAAGACCTGGGATTTTTACGGCGGCTCGCTCAAGGGTATCCAGAATGACCTGCCCCGCATTGCCGAGCTGGGCTTTACGGCCATCTACCTCAACCCGATCTTTGAGGCCGCGAGCAACCACCGCTACGACACGGCCGACTATACCAAGATCGACCCGATTCTGGGCACCGAGCAGGACTTTACGGAGCTGTGCAAGGCGGCCGAGAAGCTCGGCATTTCTATCATCCTGGACGGCGTCTTCAACCACACGGGCGACGATTCGATCTACTTTAACCGCTACGGCAATTATCCCGGCGTTGGTGCTTGGCAGAGCGAGGACTCGCCGTGGCGCGATGCGTTTTACTTCCATGAGGACGGCTCGTATGACTGCTGGTGGGGCGTGGGCAACATGCCCGCCATCAACGAGAGCTCCGAACTGGTGCGCGAGCGGCTCCTGGGCAAGGACGGCGTGATCCGCAAATGGCTGCGCGCCGGTGCCCATGGTTGGCGCCTGGACGTGGCCGACGAGCTTTCCGACGACTTCCTGGCCGAAATCAAAAAGGCCGTGCTCGCCGAGAAGCCCGACGCGCTGCTGCTCGGCGAGGTCTGGGAAGACGCCTCCAACAAGATCAGCTATGGCCACCTGCGCCGCTACCTGCAGGGCTCTGAGCTCGACTCCGCTATGGACTACCCCTTCCGCGACATGGTCATCGGTTTTTTGATGGGCTACAAGAACGCCTATCAGGCTGCCGAGGACATCGAGACGCTGCGCGAGAACTACCCGCGCGAGGCACTGGCCTGCGCGCTCAATCTGCTTTCGAGCCACGACCGCCCGCGCATTATCTCGGTGCTCGGCGGTGGCCCCGACGAGTCGCAGCTGCCCGAGAGCGAGCGCAGCAAGTGGCGCCTGGACGAGAATTCCATGGGCCTGGCCAAGAGCCGCTTTTGGTTGGCGACGCTCATGCAGATGACCTTCCCGGGTGTGCCCTCGATCTATTACGGCGACGAATACGGCTTGGAGGGCCTCACCGATCCAGGCAACCGCCGCACCCTGCCGACCAAGGACCAACTCCACGACTTCGATACGCTTGCCATCGTTAAGAACGCATCTGCCATTCGCCGCGCGTTACCGTTTATGGTCGATGGCGAGATCAAGGCCTTTGCGCTCAACGACGACGTCTTGGCCTACACCCGCACGGGCAAAGACGGCGAGGCCGCGACGGTTATCATCAACCGCAGCCTGCGCAATTCGCACTGCGTGACAATTCCGGCGCTCGGCGAATGTGCGAGCGATGTAATTAGCGGCCACGAGTGCGAAATCCATAACGGCACGGTTACGCTCGACCTGTACCCGCTGGGCTCTTCGATCATCTATCACCATGCCGAGAAGCGCCTGCAGGAGCCGCTCGATCACGGCGCGGGCGTCGTATGCCACATCACGTCGGTACCGACCGATGACGGCAAGCCCGGCACAATCGGTGCGCCCACGCGTCGCTTTATCGACCATCTGGCCGCCATGGGCATGCGCTACTGGCAGGTCCTGCCCGTCAATCCCACGGACTTCTTCCGCTCCCCTTATGCCGGCCCTTCGGCCTTTGCAGGCAATATCGACCTGCTGCCCGAGAGCCACGAGGAGCTGGCTGCCGACTTCGTCACCTGGAAGGCCCGCGGCGGCGAGGATGCCGACCCGCTCTACACCGCGTTTAAACATCGCAATGCCGACTGGCTCGAGAAGTACTGCGTCTACATGGCGGTAAAGAAGCACTTTGAGGGACTGTCGCGCCACGAATGGCCGGCGGATGTCGCGCGCTACAACGAGCACCTGATCGATGACAAGCGCTTCCACGACGAGGCCGAGCTGCAGGCGTACATGCAGTATCGCTTTGACCTTGCTTGGTGCGAGCTTATGAACTATGCACACAAGAAGGGCATCGAGGTCATCGGTGACATTCCTATGTATGTTTCGGATGATTCGGCCGACGCATGGAGCGAGCCCGAAAACTTCTGGCTGTCCGACACCGGCAAGGCGATTGAGATTTCGGGGGCGCCGCCCGACAACTTTGCACCCGAGGGCCAGGTCTGGGGCAACCCCACCTTCCGCTGGGATCACATGAAGGAGAATGGCTATCGCTGGTGGCTCGACCGCCTGCGCCGTGCGTTCGCACTCTACGACCGCGTGCGCCTGGACCACTTCCTGGGTTTCCACAGCTACTTTAGCATCCCCGCCGGCAAGGCCTGTTCTGACGGTCGCTGGCTGGCTGGCCCGGGCAAGGACCTGTTCCAGACGGCCTACGACGAGCTGGGTCCGCTCAACTTTATTGCCGAGGACCTGGGCTATTTGACGCCTGGTGTTCGCGCAATGGCTTCGACCTGTGGCTTCCCCGGCATGGACGTACTGGAGTTTAGCAACTACGACGTTCGCTGCGGAATTCATCCCACGCCGGGCAAGATCCTGTACACCTCGACGCACGACACCTCGACGCTTGCCGGCTGGTGCACGCACTCCTTTGCGGGCGGCGACGAGCCGAGCGGCATTGCATTGGCAGGCGAGCTCATGGGCAACGCCTTGGCCAGCGATGCTCCGCTCGTTATGATGCCGCTGCAGGACGTGCTAGGGCTGGGCGACGATGCACGTATGAACGTGCCGGGCGTGGCCACGGGCAACTGGACGTGGCAGGCTCGGGAGGCCGACGTTGCAGCAGCCGAGGAGAAAACTGCGAAGCTCCTGCGCAACACCCATAGATTCTGGGGCGAAGCGTGATAAAACCCCCGATATAGGGTACAGTAACAGCTGTTTGAATTTTTGCGGGCAGAGCGATCTGCCCGCTTTGTGCTGAAAAGGAAGTATTATGGCGCGCTACGATTACAAGTGCACGAGCTGCGGCAACGTGTTTGAGGTTGAGCACCCCATGTCCGAGACGCCCGAGGTCGTATGCCCCAGCTGCGGCGCCCCGGCATCGAAGACGTTCTCGGCCAGCGGCATTAAGTTCGAAGGCAGCGGTTTCTACAACACCGACCAGCGAAGCGGCGGCTCCAGCACCAACGCCACCAGCGGCTGCTGCGCCAACTGCCCACATAGCCACTAGGAACCAATCAGCCCCGCGACCGACATCGATCGCGGGGCTATTTCTTTACGCTGAAGGTGGCTCTATGAGTTGCGGTGAAATAAGGACTGTTTGGCGGGTAGAAGCCGCTATTCAATCCCTATTTCACCGCAACTTAGTAGTTACTTGTGGACCAGCCTAGCGCAGAAGTGGCCGTCGTAGGAATCCGCGTTTACGGGCACGCTTTGGAAGAGGCCCCGATTGTTCTGGCGTACGGATACGAGCTTCTTGGCCTGATCGAACTCGGGGAGCTGCAGAATCTGTGCCTCGGAGAGCGGCGCTACAGTAAAGCCGGTGCCCTCAGGAGAGTTCAAGAAAGCATCCACCACCTGCGTGTTCTCCTCGTCGAAGACCGAGCACGTCGCATAGATGAGCTCGCCACCGGCAGCCACGCGCGCAGCAGCCTCTTTGAGCATCGTCAGCTGCAGCTTGGGCAGCTCGGTCGTAACGTCGTTCTCGGTCAGGCGCCACGGAATCTCGGGATGGCGGCGCATGGTGCCGGTGCCCGAGCACGGCGCATCGATAAAGACCGTGTCGAACTTAACCGGCTCGCCAAGCATGGCATCAAACGATGTCAGTACTTCATCAAGCTCGCAGGCATCACCCGAAACCGTACGAACGCCCTGAATACCGGCCTTATGCAGGCGAGCGAGATTCAGATCGCACTTGCGATCATGCAAATCGAGCGCCGTATGCTGACGCTCATAGCCCGCACGCTTGGCCTGGCACATCATCACATAGGTCTTGGTGCCACGACCGGCACCAATCTCAAGGCAGCTACCAGGGCGCGTGGCAGCTGTAGCGATAAGCTGCGCATTGAGATCAGATGCCACCGCGGCAGCACGCTCAAACACACCCGAAGCAACGGTAACCTGGGCATCAACCGGGGCATGGCAGCCCGGGAAGACAGGCGCGACGAGCTGCGAGATATACGGATCGGGCTTGGTCGCAAAGGCGTTCTCATGCAGGGCCAGCGGCGCGGGGGCCAGATTGCCGGCAAAGTTAAGTGCACCCTCTGGCGTGTCGAACGATGCCATAATGCGAGCGCACAGCCAACGCGGTAGACCCATCAGGCGCGACAGACGAACCAAGCGTCGCTCAGACTCATCCACATCGGACGCAGTGGCAAAGTCCTCAACGTTGTCCGCGACCTTATGCAGCACGGCATTGGCCAAACCGGCGGCAGACTTAGCTCCGCTGCGCACCAGCTCAACACCCTGACTTACGGCAACGCGGCCAGGGGTATGAAGGTAGAGCATCTCGAAGGCCGAGATACGAAGCGCCATGCGAACACGCGGCGCAACCTTTTTAGGCTTATCAAGAAACTGATCGAGCAGCTCGTCCAAAATACCCTGCGTGGCGGCAACACCCAGCGCCAAGCGGGCGGCAAAAGCGGAATCACGCTGGTCAATAGCCTTGGCCGATGCGCGAGAGGACAGCACGTCACGCGCATACATACCGCGGCGATCGGCCTCCATTAGCACATCGAGCGCAAGCTTGCGTGCGGGAGACAGCTTGCTCATGACAAAACACCCCACGAAAGATCGGCACCCTGCAGGCCAGCAGCCCAGGCAGAAGCAGCCATAGCACGCTTGCCATCAGGCTTAACCTCGAGCAGCTCAACCGTGCCATCGGAAAGACCAAGGTAAACACGCTTGGCCTTAACGAGAACCTGACCCTCGCCAAGCGACACATCAGCCGGCGCAGCATCGAGCACGCGCACGGTCTTGCCGGCAATCACGCAACGAGCAGGCGCGGTATCGGACGAGGCCAGCACATGACGCACGCAATCAAGCGCCGCCATTTGCGGATCCAGGCGCATCTCCTGTTTAGAAATCTTGGCGGCATGGGTAACGAGCGCCTCATCCTGTTCAGTCCACACGGCGGTACCATCGGCAAGCGACGGCAGCGTATCGGCCAGCAGCTTACCGCCCAGCTCGCCAAGCTCCATCGTGAGCGCCTCGGCATGCTTACCGGCAACCGAGGTCGAGGCCTGCGCGCAATAAGCACCAGTATCAACGCCATGCCCGATGCGCATGATAGAAACGCCGGCAACATCGTCACCAGCAAGAATGGCACGCTGAACGGGAGCAGCGCCACGCCAGCGAGGCAACAAGGACGCATGAACATTCACAATACCAAGCGGCGCCATATGCAGCACCTCATCAGGCAAAATGCAGCCATAGGCAGCCACACAGAAAATATCGGCATCCGCAGCCTCGAGCTGATCGATAACATCCGCCGTCATACGATTTGCCTCAACAACCGGAAGACCAAGCTCAAGCGCCTTGGCCTTAACAGGAGACGGCTCCAACTTTTTACCACGCCCGCGAACAGCATCGGGACGAGTAATGACAAGCGAAATCTCGTTCCCAGCCTCAAAAAGCGAAGTCAGCGAAGGCACAGCAAAATCAGGCGTACCCATAAAGACAATACGCATAAAGAACGTCTCCCCTCAACCAAAGCCGAGACGGCTACAAAGAGCAGCGGAAAGCCAAGTACCCAGCCCATCCGCAATAACAATTCAACAAGAACAAATATACCCAAAACCAAAGAAAGAGCCGCAATAAAAGCAGCTCTTTCAGCAAAGCACCTATCAGCGAAGACGCCCATCCCTGGCCCGACGGCACCCGGGCGAACCGAGCCAGAACAACGCAGTCCCCGGTGCTGAGCGCCCACATCTCGTCCCGCGCGCAGTTTCGCAGCGCAGCGAGAATGTTTGAGCACGGGAAGATATAGGCGGGCGCCCCGGGGACGGACAAACCTACTCCGTCTCGCCCGGTCGAGCGCCGCGGGCCAGGGCGTCCTGGTACTCCTTGACGGCCTTGAGCCTCTGCATCGGCTTGAGTCGCTCGAACATGGTGTTGCCGTGCAGGTGATCGATCTCGTGCTGCAGGCACACGCAGAACAGGTCGCCCGAGGCCTCATAGCGAATCAGGTTGGCGTCCAGGTCATACGCCTCGACGACAACGTGGTCGGGGCGCTCAATCTCGCAGCTAATGCCGGGGATGGACAGGCAGCCCTCGCTAAACGGCACCAAATGGTCGCTCTGCTCAACAATGACAGGGTTGATGAGCACGTACGGGTCATAGTCGTTCTTGTCGCTGTAGTCGCAGTCGATAGTGACAAGCTGAATGAGCTCGCCAATCTGCGGGGCGGCCAAGCCGCAGCCGCCGTTCTCGAACATCATCTTCTTCATCTTCTCGGCAAGCGCCTCGATCGCCGGGGTAATCTCCTCGATGACGGCGCACTCCTGACGCAGACGAGGGTCGGGCGAAAGTACGATTCCGTTGGCTTCCATGGCCATCCTTTCGGGTTGTTACATCAAATCATAAGCATCGACGTCAACGCTCACGCTCACGCCGCGCACAGAGCCCACCTCTTTGAGGCAGGCGTCGATATCATCAGAGACATGGTACCCCACGGGCGACTTCACAAGCAGGTGATAGCGATAACGGTCCTTGGCTCTCTCGATTACACACGAAGCAGGACCCAGCACCTGCGGCGCAGCACTCCCCGCCCTCAAAAAGTCGGGAGCGGCGACATGCCAGCGGCGCTTGAGGAGTTTCGCGATGCGACCGATGTAGTCTTGCGCTTCGTCTCGGTTCGCCGACCACACCAAGATGTTGACCAGGCGAACAAACGGCGGATACAGCGCGTCGCGACGCTGGTCCAGGTCGTAGTCGGTAAAGATCGAACGGTCGTGCTCGGCGACGGCGCGAATGACCGGGTCCTCGGGCAGATAGGTCTGGATGATGACCTCACCGGGGCGATCGCCGCGACCGGCGCGGCCCGCGACCTGCTCCAGCAAATCGTAGGCACGCTCCCCCGCTCTAAAATCGGGCAGCTTTAACGCAAAGTCGGCATTGACCACGCCCACGAGCGTGACCTCGGGAAAGTCGAGGCCCTTGGCGATCATCTGGGTACCCAGCAGCACCGCGCAATCGGCCGCATCGAACTGCTCGAGCAGCTTTTTATGCGCGTCCTTGCCACGCGTGGAATCGGCGTCCATGCGAATGATGGCGACGTCCTCGGGCAGCATCTGGTGCAGCGCGTCCTCAATCTGCTGCGTGCCCAGGCCCATTTTTGCCAGATAACGACTGCCGCATTTGGGACAGCGGCTCGTGGGCGCCGGATAGGGTTGCACGCGCCAGGACGAACCGCAGGTGTGGCATTGCAACGTGTGCGTGCGTTCATGATACGTGAGCGCGGTGGAGCAGTGGTTGCAGGTGGGAACGCAGCCGCATTCGCGGCACATAAGGAACGGCGCAAAACCGCGGCGGTTGTGCAGCAGCACGGCCTTCTCGCGACGTTCAACCACGCGTTCCAAGCCTTCCATCAGCGGCTTTGAAAACATTGAGCGGCTGCCGTGCGAAAACTCGCGCCGCAGGTCGGCAATGCGGACCTCGGGCAGAACGGCGTGTCCCGGGCGCTCGGGCATCTCGGCACGAGTCCAGGTGGCACCGTTGTACATGCCGCGACGGCAGCGGTCGAGGGCCTCGGCAGAAGGCGTGGCCGAGCCCAACACAAGCGGGCAGCGATAGCGGCGAGCCATCTCGGCCGCCACCTCACGCGCGTGGTAGCGCGGGCTGGAACCCTGCTTGTAGCTGGTCTCATGTTCCTCGTCGATGATGATGAGGCCCAAGTCGCTGAGCGGGCAAAAGAGCGCCGAGCGGGCGCCCACGACCACACGTGCGGCACCGCTGGCGACCATATCCCACTGGTCCAGACGCTCACCAGCAGAAAGACGCGAATGGAATACAGCGACCGTCTCGCCGAAGCGCGAGCGGAAGCGGCCGACAGTTTGAGCCGTCAGCGAGATCTCGGGCACGAGCACGCAGGCCGAACGGCCGGCCGCTAGCACGCGCTCGATGGCGGAGAGGTACACCTCGGTTTTGCCGGAGCCGGTGACGCCGTCAACCAGCACCACGTCGCCATGAGCGTACAGACGGGCGCGCTCAATCTGCGCGAGTGCCTGTTGCTGACCGTTGGTAAGGGAGACCGGCGCCTTACCGCTTGCCGAGGACAGCGTGGTCTGCTCGTTGCAGCCACGCCAAGCACGGCGCTCCTCTACCACCACGACGCCGCGCTTTTCGAGCGCCTTGATGGTCGCCGACATGCTGTTATAGAGCAGGTTGAGGTCGCGCGTCGTGACCGGTCCGCACTGGAGCGCCTCGATGAGCTGACGCTGGCGAACGGCGGTTTTGGGCGGCGTATAGTCAAATCCCCCGGGCGTGAGCATGACCCAGCGGTTTTGGATAGGCTTGACGGCGGGACGTTCAACCGTCCACACGCCGTCGTCGCCCTTGACCACCCGCGGGCTGCCGCCCGGGGGCAAGAACAGGCGCAGACACTCGGAAAGCGTCGCGACATACTCGCGGCTCATCCAACGTGCGATACGGGCAGCCTCCGCGGTAAAGAGCGGTTTGCTGAGAATCGCCTCGACGGGCTTGATGCGCGCAGGATCGAGGACCTTGTTGCCTTGCAGGTCGCCCAGCTCAGACGCAATGTCAATGATATAGCCCGCGGCCGCACGGTTGCCAAAATGGACCAGGACCGTAGACCCGACTTGGGCCTCGTTGGCGAGGGATTGCGGAATGCCGTAAGCAAACGGCTCGGACAGCGCATGCGTCGGGATGTCGAGAACCACGCTCGCATAGGCGGCGACGGGTTCGGGTGCGGGCCCGGGCTGCGCCGGGGCGGCGGCAGGAGCCGCGGGCTTCGAAGCCTCCTCCGGTTCCGACGAACCAAACAGCGACAGTTGCTCGGCCATGGCCCCAGCACCTCCCATCCCATTCGTCTTCAGAAACAAGAGCCCCGCTCGGGGTGAACGGGGCTCGGATACGTGCGTTTACACGGCTGCTACAGCGCCATCGTGCGGGCGCGGTCGATGCGCGCCAGGCAGTCGTCGCGGCCGATGAGCGCCATGGTCTCGCCCAGCGGAGGGCTCACCATGTTGCCGCAGACGGCGACGCGCACGGCTTGGAACACCACGCGCTTCTTAAGGTCCATCTGCTCGGGCAGCGGCTCAAGCGCGGCGTCGATGTTGGCAGCCGTCCACTCGTCCACGCCCTCGAGCGCGGCCTTGGCGGCATCCAGAATGGCACCCATGCCCTCCTTGGCCAGGCCCTTGTTGACGGACTTCTCGTCATACTCGAGCGTCTCAGCCGTAGCAAAGATGGGGGCGGCGACGGTCACGGCGTCGGCCGGCATCTTGGTGCGCGGCTTGACAATGGCGGCAAGCGCGTCGATCCAATCCTCGCCGTACTCGACATTACCCTCGATGAGACCCGCCTCGTGCAGCTCAGGGACCATGATCTCATCGGCAAACTGAGCATCGGACATACCATTGATGTACTCGGCGTTGACCCAGTCGAGCTTTTTGGGGTCGAAGGTCGCCGGGTTCTTGGAGATGCGGTCGAGCGAGAACTTGCTGGCCAGGACATCGCGCGGGATGATCGTGGTCTCGCCGTCGAGCGACCAGCCGAGCAGCGCCAAGTAGTTGACGAAGGCGTCGGACAGGTAGCCGGCGTCGCGGTACTCCTCCACCGAGGTGGCGCCGTGGCGCTTGGAGAGCTTCTTGCCGTCGGCACCCAAGATCATGGAGATGTGGGCGAACGTAGGCACGGGCGCGCCGAGGGCCTCGTAGACCATGACCTGACGCGGGGTGTTGGACAGGTGGTCGTCGCCGCGGATGACATGGGTGATCTTCATCATGGCGTCGTCGACGACGGTCGCGAAGTTATACGTGGGCGTGCCGTCGGAGCGGAAGATGACAAAGTCGTCGAGCTCCTTAGCGTCGAAGGTCACCTCGCCGTGGACGGCGTCGTGGATGACGACGTCGCCGCGGCCCTCGGGGACCTTGATGCGCAGGACGTAGGACTCGCCGGCCTCGATGCGGCGGCGGGCCTCCTCGGGATCAAGATCGCGGCAACGACGCTGATAGCCCTGGAAGGGGTCTTTGCGCTTCTGCGCGGCCTTGCGGTCGGCGTCGAGCTGCTCCTTGGTGCAGAAGCAGGGATAGGCCTTGCCCTCGTCCCAAAGCTTCTGGGCGGCCTGCTTGTACAGGTCCAAGCGCTCGGTCTGGGCGTAGGGGCCAAAATCGCCGCCCACCTCGGGACCCTCGTCCCAGTCCAGGCCCAGCCAACGCATGGCGCGCAGGATGATCTGCGTGTTCTCGTCAGTGGAGCGGGTGGGGTCGGTGTCGTCGATGCGCAGGATGAACGTGCCGCCGTTTGCACGGGCGAAAGCCCAGTTATAGATAGCGGTGCGGGCGCCGCCGATGTGCAGCTTGCCCGTCGGTGAGGGTGCAAAGCGGACGCGAACGTCTGATGCCATGGAAATCTCCTCGATTGCAGGATGGATGTCTAACCGCACCAGTATAAAGCATCAAAGCAACCTCCGCACAAAGGGCACCGACCTACTCATTGGGGACAGACTTAAATGACCATTCTTTGGGCAACCTGTCGGCACTTAGGAAGGCTGGGCATTTAAGTCTGTCCCCAATGAGTAGGTGCGGAAAGGGTGTGAATGTTTGATTTACGCGCTATGATGTGCCCTTGCATAGAGAGTCCGGCGGAATGGTAACGGTCGCCGGGACACGTTTTTGAAAGGACAATCATGTCAGAAGAACTTCGTTCCATCCCGCCCCAACACGGGTCCTTTGTTTTTACGTCGGAGTCGGTGACCGAAGGTCATCCCGATAAGATCGCAGACCAGATCAGCGACGCCGTCCTCGACGCAATCCTCGCCAAAGAAATAGAGCTCCAGGAGCAGGGCTACATCGCCCCCAACGGCGTGCCTGCCAACGTGGAGAACGTCCGCTGCGCCTGCGAGACCCTCGTGACCACCGGCACCGTCATCGTCGCCGGCGAGATCCGCACCCAGGCCTACGTCGACGTACAGGAAATCGCCCGCGGCGTTATCCGCCGCATTGGCTACAACCGTGCCAAGTTCGGTTTTGACTGCGACACCTGCGGCGTTATGAGCCTCATCCACGAACAGTCGCCTGATATCGCCCAGGGCGTTGACGAGTCCTTCGAGACCCAGACCGGCGCTACCACCGACCCGATCGACCTGATCGGTGCCGGCGACCAGGGCATGATGTTCGGCTATGCCTCCAACGAGACCAAGACCCTCATGCCCATGCCGCACTACCTGGCAAGCCGCCTGGCCGAGCGCCTGGCTGCCGTGCGTCACGACGGCACCCTCGCCTATCTGCGTCCCGACGGCAAAACCCAGGTCACCGTGCGCTACGAAGACGGCAAGCCCGTCGAGGCCACGACCATCGTCATCTCCACGCAGCACGCCGCCGAGATCGAGGACATGGGCAAGATCAAGGCCGACCTCATCGAGCACGTCATCACCCCGGTCATGGCCGCTGAGAACATGCCATGGGACAACGCGGACATCTACGTGAACCCCACCGGTCGCTTTGTCGTGGGCGGTCCCATGGGCGACACGGGCCTCACCGGCCGCAAGATCATCGTCGACACCTACGGCGGCTACGGCCGTCACGGCGGCGGTGCCTTTAGCGGCAAGGACTGCACCAAGGTCGACCGCTCCGCCGCGTATGCCGCGCGCTGGGTCGCCAAGAACGTGGTCGCCGCCGGCCTGGCCGACCGCTGCGAAGTCGAGCTTGCTTACGCCATCGGCGTTTCCAAGCCCCTCTCAATCATGGTCGACACCTTCGGTACCGCGCATGTTGCCGAGGACAAGATCGTCGAGGCCGTAGAGAAGACCTTCGACCTGCGCCCGGGCGCAATCATCCGCGACCTAGACCTGCGTCGCCCCATCTACGAAAAGACGGCAGCCTACGGTCACTTTGGCCGAGAAGACGCCGACTTTACCTGGGAGAAGACCGATCGAGTCGAAGAACTCAAAGCAGCCTGCGGCCTGTAAGCTAACCCGAAAAACTACAGCCAAAAAACAACACACCAAAAGAAGTACCGGCTCCAACCGGTACTTCTTTTTTATATAGACGGTGGTGAAGATGTCTCGATAAGCATGGTAAGACAAGTTCCCAGCTAATGAATTTTGCCATCTAGCAACTCCAACCATGTATCCTTAGTCCCGAGGGGCGGGGCATAAGGTCGATCGCGAGTTCCGCACGAGCCGGAGGCCACTTAATGTGGCCTCCGTGCGAGCAGGACTGTCCGAGCAGACGACCTTATGCCCCGCCCCTCGGGACGACGGGATAGATAAGGAGCATCCATGGCAGGCAAGCCGCAAACACTAGCTACGACCTCGGCATTCGAGATCTTGGGCCCCGTCATGGTCGGCCCCAGCTCATCGCACACCGCCGGCGCCCTCCGCTGCGCCCAAGTTGCCGCCAGCCTGCTGGAAGGCCGCATCACCAAGGTCACCTTTGGCCTGTGGAACTCCTTTGCCCATACCTACCGCGGCCACGGCACCGACCGTGCGCTCGTCGCGGGCATCCTGGGCCTCGACACCGATGACGAGAATATCAAGCAGGCCTTCGACCTCGCTCGCGAGCAGGGCCTCGAATATCACTTTGACATCAAGGGCGACGACGCCTCCATCCACCCCAATACCGTCGATATCGACATGGTCGACGACACGGGCGCCACGGCTCAGGTCCGCGGCGAGAGCCTGGGCGGCGGCAAGATGCGCATCAGCCGCATTAACGGCGTCGGCGTCGACATCTCGGGCATGTATTCCACGCTCTTCGTGGCGCACAAGGACGTCCCCGGTGTACTCGCCGCGCTCGCCAACCTGCTCGCCTACGCCCACGTGAACATCGCATTCTGCCGCACCTACCGCACCGAAGTGGGCGGCCAGGCCTACTCCGTCTTTGAGACCGACGGCGCGCCCGACGACACCGTTATCCCGATGCTACGCAAGCTCGACAATGTTGATTACGCGACCTTTATCGAGCTCCCCGGTTCTGCCTCGTCGCTCTCCCCCGGCGTCTCGGCCAAGGAAATCTTCGACGACGGCGAGCAGCTGCTCGATGCGTGCGAGGAACTGGGGCTCAGCATCGGCGCCGTCATGGCCGTTCGCGAGGCGCGTCTGACCGGCGAGGCCCACGCCGTCGCCGCCATGCGCCGCGTGCTCGACGTCATGCGCGAGGAGACCACGGCCCCACTCGCAAATCCGCTGCGCTCACTCGGCGGGCTTATCGGCGGCGAGGCCAAGCTCGTCGAAGCCACCGGCCGCAACAATTTGAGTGCAAACCTGATGGGCCCCGTTCAGACCGACGCCGTGGCCCGCGCCATGGCCGTGCTCGAGCGCTCCGCCACCATGGGCGTGATCGTCGCCGCCCCCACGGCAGGCTCAGCGGGTGTTGTGCCCGGCTGCGTGCTTGCGCTCGGCGAGCGCCTGCAGCTCGACGACGAACAGGTCATGGACGCGCTCTACTGCGCAGCCGCCATCGGCCTCAACCTCACCACAAGCGCCTGCGTTGCCGGCGCCGAGGGCGGCTGCCAGGCCGAAGTCGGAAGCGCCGCCGCCATGGCAGCCGCCGCGCTGGTGCAGATGCTCGGCGGCACGCCCGAGCAGGCGCTCGACGCCAGCTCCATCGCGCTAAGTAACCTGCTGGGTCTCGTTTGTGACCCCGTCGGTGGCCTCGTGGAAGTGCCCTGCCAAAACCGCAACGCCATCGGCGTGGCAGCGGCCTTTAGCTCGGCACAACTCGCCCTCGCAGGCATTAAGAGCCTGGTGCCGTTTGACCAGATGGCACATGTCATGCTCTCGGTGGGTCACGCGTTGCCGGCAACGCTGCGCGAGACGGCAAAGGGCGGCATCGCGCAGGCTCCGGCCGCACTTTCGGCCTGTGCAAAATGCGGTGTGTGCGGGTAGTGACCCTGAACGACTCGATAGTGGGACATTTGTCCCAGCTCTTTCGAATGCCACCGTTTCCGTACCACAAACAGTAGGGCAATCGCTATAATGCAAGCCCAGTAAAAACACGATGAACCGCAAGGCGAAAATCGAAGGATATGCATACGATGTCGCAAAACGATCGAACTCAACTGATTCCCGATCCGCAGCAGCCGAGCAGGCACACCGGCGGCGTTCAGTCGCCGCGTCCTATCGCGCCGAGACACGGTCAGCAGCGTAGTGCAGCAAACGCTTCCCAACGCCCGAACCAACAGCGACAGCAGCTTCAACAACGTCAGCAGCGCCAGGCAAACGGCAATGCGCCCAAGCAGCCCCCCACGCACGCTCGAGGCGATTGCGGCCCCGCGCGCAAGCCCGCCGAGAACAATAAGTCGGGCAAAAAGACGACGCTCTTTGTCGTCCTTGGTCTAATCGTCATTGTCTATATCGTAGGCGTCGTAGCGTTTTCGCAGGTAGCCTACCCCAACACCACCATCGCCGGCGTCGACGTCTCGTTCTCCAACGCTTCGTCTGCCGCCACCAAGGTCAACTCGGCATGGAAGCACTATAAGCTCACCGTGACAGGAGATGACTTTAGCTGGACCTATCAGCCCGAGTCCGATGAGCCCATCGTCGACGGTGAAGCTGCTGCAAAAGAAATCATCAACCACAACGAAGCCTTTATTTGGCCGGTCCGCCTTGTGGAATCCTTAAGCGGCAAGACCAAAACAACTGCTACCTCCAACAAAGTCGATCTTGATCAAGACGTCGACCTGTCCATGCTCTCCGACACCTTTGACCAAAAGAAGTTTGAGAAGGATCTAGGCGCCGCCATCAACGAGTTTAACGAGGGCCGTTCGGGCACGTTCGAGGCCAATAGCTCCTATGACGAGCAGGCCGGCAAGTTTACCGTCGAGAAGGCGCGCTCCAACGAAAAACTCAACCGCGAGCATGTCATTAAGTATGCCGAGCTCGAGCTTGCCTCGCTGGCCGAGACCGTAGATCTTTCCAAGCTCGGCAACGATGCCTATGAACCGCTCAATGGAACGCTGACCGATGATCAGATTCAGGCCGCATGCGATGCCGCCAACAACTTCCTGGGCGTCAACGTGACCCTCAAGCTCAACGGCGAGGATGCCGGCAAGGTTGATGGCAGCTCCGTGTTGCAGTGGATCAGCTTTGCCGATCCCGCCAACCCCACGCTCGATACTTCGCAGATCAGTAGCTGGGCAGCCGAGCTCGCCAACGGCTTTAATACCGTGGGCTCCACTCGCTGGTGGACGCGCGCCGATGGCAAGCAGTGTGCCGTCGAAGGCGGCGACTTTGGTTGGTCCATCGACAGCAGCTCGCTCGCCAAGCAGGTCGAGGACGCCATTAACAACAAGCAGACCGGCGAGATCGAGATCAAGTACTCCCAGAAGGCCGACACCTTTACCGCAAAGGGAGAGCCCGACTGGAAGGCGTATATCGACGTCGACCTGTCCGAGCAGCACGCGCGCTACTATGACGAGAGCGGAAATATCGTTTGGGAGGCCAACTTTATCTCGGGCAAGCCGGGCGAGGACGCCACGCCCGAGGGCGTCTGGCAGATCAACAGCAACGACGGCGGCAGTACCCTGATCGGAGCCAAGGACCCCGAGACCGGTAAGCCCAAATACGAAAGCCCGGTGAGCTACTGGATGCCGTTCGAGGGCAATATGATCGGCTTCCACGATGCCACCTGGCAAAACGACAAGAGCTTCGATAATGCCGAGTCGTACAAGTGGTGCGGCAGCCACGGTTGCATCAACCTGCGCCTGGCAGACGCCAAGGCACTTCACGACTGCATCAAAGTCGGCCTGTGCGTGGTTGTCCACTCGTAGTGCAACGCGCGCATTCCTACAACGTGGAACCGCTGCGACCAATCTAACAGTTCCGAAAGAAACCGTCCTATGCGCCCGCCCCAACCGGTGGGCGCATATAATTATCGAGGTTCTTTCTATAAAGGAGACGCTATGCCGAATGTCCCCACCATTACCCCGGGCCCGGATGATACCGAGCACACGCCCGAAGGTGCCACCGAAACGATTCCTCTGATTACAGACGTACATGCCGATAAGCAGGACGGACGCGCGAACGATGCGGCCGAGATTTCCGATGAAGAGGCATACGCCAAGCTCAAGGCAAAACGTGCCGAACGTCGACGCAAAAAGCTCATCCGACGCGGCATTGCGGCCGGCGTCGTGGCCGCCATTGTGCTCATCGCCGTTGTCGTGACCTTAGCCATCAACGCACGGCCCGCAGGCAACAACGGGCCTGTGACCGACATGGTGACCGAGGGCACGTTTACCACAACGGTCGAGGCGAAAGGCCAGCTAAAACCCATTTCGTCCTCAGTGGTCTCCCCTTCTGTCGACGGCACGGTCGATTCGATCAACGTGCAGACAGGCCAATCCGTCAACGAGGGCGACGTGCTTATGACCATTAAAAACGACGAGCTCGATCGCAACGTTGCCGAGGCGCAGCGTGCAGTTGCCGCCGCTCAGGAAGACCTCGCCAACGCGCAGAAAGCCGCAGCTGCCGCGCAGGCCAGCCCAACGACGGACGTCGAGGGAGCTTCCGCAGCGGCTGGCGTCTCCGCCGCATCAGCGGACACGAACGCCGTATCGGCCGCGCAGCGCAGCCTCGCTTCGGCCCAGGCAAACCTCGACCAGGCGAACGCCAAGGCCTCCAGTCGCACGGTCACGGCCCCGAGCTCGGGTAGCATCGTGGAGCTCAATGCCAAAGTGGGCGCCACGGTTACAGGCGGCATGATCATGGGAGAAAGCGATACGAGCGGCGGCAAGCAGTGCATGCAGATCGCCGACCTGTCCAAGATGAAGGTGACCGTGCAGGTGGGCGAAAAGGACATCGCCAAGATCGCCGTTGGGCAGAGCGCCAACGTCACGTATCCCGCGTTTCCCGATATCGTGAGCCAGGGCACCGTCACGGCTATCGCGTCGGTGGCAAACTCCGACGCCGCCAACAGCGGCGGCGGCAGCGTAACCTTTAACGTCGACATTCTCATCGAGGCGCCCGACGCGCGCCTGAAGCCGGGCATGACGGCCGAGGTCTCGGTAGTGACCGAGCAGCTCGACGACGTGGTGATGGTGCCGACGATGGCGCTCATGACCGAAGACGGCGAACACTATTACGTCAACGTCGCAACCGATGACGAGGGCAAGCAAACCCATCGCGTGAAGGTGACCGTCGTGACGCAAAACGACAACGAAGCCGTAGTCGGCAAGACACAGGTTAAGCGCGACGACCAGGGCAACGAGATCAACCCCAACGTTCCGGTTACCAAGCTGCGCGATGGCGACACCCTCGTCATGGACACCGGAGCGGACGCAACGGCTGACGGCGGCTACGGTGCGGATTCGGGCAGTATGTCTGCCGACGAGGGCATGTAATGCGTCCCGTTATCGACATCCGCAACGTGCACCGCATCTTTGAGAGCGAGGCGGGGTGCGCCCACATCCTGCACAACGTGAGCCTGGCGGTAAATCCCGGCGAATTCGTCGCTATCACCGGCCCCTCGGGCTCGGGCAAGTCGACGCTCATGAACATCCTAGGCTGTCTGGATAAGCCGACGGCGGGCGACTACTACCTGCAAGGGCTCAACGTGGCCGAGCTCGATGATGAGGAGCTCACCGAAGTTCGCGCCCTGAGCATTGGCTTTGTCTTTCAGAGCTTCAACCTGCTGCCGCGCCTGTCGGTTATCGAAAATGTGATGCTGCCGCTGGCCTACACCAATGTGCCCCGTAGCCAGCGCGAAATGCGCGCCGTGCACGCGCTGCAGGCTGTCACGCTGCCCGTCGACCACTGGGACCACCGCATATCCGAGCTCTCGGGCGGCCAGATGCAGCGCGTCGCAATCGCGCGCGCCCTCGTCAATGACCCTCCCATCATTCTGGCCGACGAGCCGACGGGAAACCTGGACTCCGCTACCGGAGCGCTTGTGATGGAAACCTTCCATAAGCTCCAGAAGCGCGGCAAAACCATCGTGCTTATCACACACGACCCCGGCATCGCCGCCGAGGCCGACCGTGCCGTGACCATCCGCGACGGTCGCATTCACGATGGCGCGTATATTCCACATGCACCGCGGACCCTGCGCAGCGCCGTGGATAGCCTGCCCAGGATTTCCGCCTCCGCCAACCCGCCGAAAGGAGAGATGGCATGAGCGCCCGCGATCTCATCCAGGAAGCCCTTCACTCGCTCGAAGCCAACAAGGGGCGCAGCCTGCTCACCATCCTGGGCATTGTCATCGGCATCGCCTCGGTTATCGCCATGACTTCGCTCATCGGCGGCATCCAAAACAGCCTGGTCAACAGTCTGGGCCTCAATGCGGCACGCATGGTGCAAATCTATTCGTCGCAAGAACTCACAGAGTCGGACATCGAGAAGCTTCAAAAACTGGTGCCGCAGATAGAGCAGATCGGCATTGTCGACAGCGCGTATACCGAGTACAAGACCGGCGATAAAAGCTATACCGTCATGGCACAGGGTGTCGATAGCGACATGCTCGACGCCGTGGGGGCCGGAAAGCTCGTTGCGGGGCGTACCTATTCCCAGGCCGAGTCTCAATCAGGCTCGCGCGTGGCGCTCATCAGCCGCGGCGGCGCCGATCAGCTTTACGGCAACGAACAGGATGCGCTGGGGAAAACCATCAAGGTGTCCAACGGCGAGGTGCAGATTGTCGGCGTGATTGACGGCGGCAGCGACTCCATGGGCTCGCTCACGCTGTATATGCCACGCGAAACCATCTCCGGCCTGTTTGGCGACGAGAATCCTTCATTCCCCAGCGTGACGGCGCTCGCCGCCGAGGACACGGACATGGATGAGCTCTGCAAGACCATCGAGTCCAAGGTGCGCGCGATGAAGGGCATCGAGGAGGAGGATGAGTACAACAGTGTATCGGCGACCTCAATGAAAAGCGCCATCGATGCACTCAACTCCTTTATGGGCGCGTTTTCGCTCATCATGGGTGCTGTCGCCAGCATCTCGCTGCTTGTCGGCGGTATCGGCATTATGAATATGATGCTTACCAACGTAACGGAGCGCATCCGCGAGATCGGCATCCGCCGCGCTCTGGGCGCAAGTCGTCGCGATATCACTGCGCAGTTTTTGGCCGAATCCTCGGCGCTGTGCGTCACCGGCGGACTGCTAGGTGTCCTGATTGGCTATCTGCTGGCCTGGGCTCTTGCGATGTTTGCCGCAGGATCAGGGGTTCTCGGCGAGCTCGGTGCCAGCGGGCAAATCACACCGAGCTTTTCAATCGCCACGGTACTGCTGGCCTTCGCCGTCTCCGTCGGCATCGGCGTAATCTTTGGCTTCTATCCCGCTCGCCGCGCGGCAAAGCTCGACCCGGTGGAGTGCCTACGCTACCAGTAAGCCACCACCAACAAGTTGCGGTGAATTAGGGACTGAATATGCTATCTAGCAGCAAAAACGGACACTATTTCACCGCAACTTATTGAAGGGCTGCTTGCGCCAGTTCCGGGCGTCCTCCTCGAGCTATTGGCGGATGACGGTCTTGTACGGCTCGAGCTTGCTCGGGGCGCTCCTCCTCGCGGGCGGGAGGACGCGCAGGCGCGGCGAGCGCCTAGCGCGCGAACTCCCGTAAGAGTGCGTCTTCCACTTCCCGAAGCGAAAGGCCCCCGTCTCCCTCGGCGGGACGGGTGACCACGATGCAGCGCGCTCCCACGTCGCGCGCGGCGGCAAGCTTCTCGGCCGTGCCGCCTACGGTTCCCGAGTCCTTGGTCACAAGCCACTGGGCTCCCACCTGCCGAAGCATCGCCTCGTTGAGCTCGCGGGTGAAGGGCCCCTGCATGCCGATGACGTGCGACGGCGAAAACCCCGCGTCGATGCACTTCGTTATAGCACCGGGCAGCGGGAGCACACGCACGAAGAAGCGCTCCGAGAAATCGGCGACGCGCGTATAGGGAGCAAGCTCCTTGCTCCCCGTCGTGAGAAGCGCGCGACCCGGGTTCTCGGAGAGAAAGCGCGCCGCGCAGGCGATCGACGCGACCGACACGACGCCTTTGGGCAGCGCCTCGGCCGCACGCGCAAGGCGCAGACATCGTACACCCACGGCAAGCGAAGCGGCCCGGATGTTGCCGCTGGCGAGCGTAGCGAAGGGGTGCGTGGCGTCGACGACGATGCGCGCGCCGGAAAGCTCGCGCTCCATGTCGGCCTCGTCGAGCCTGCTCGCATGCACCTCGATGCCCGGAAGCTCGCCCAAAAGCTCGCCTCCGTACTCGGTTGCCGCGTAGGCACGGGCGGGGATGCCCGCCCCGCTCGCCCATTCGCACAGAAGGCGGCCCTCGGTGGTGCCGGCGAAGATGCGCAGCGCCGGCGCAGATGCGGGCGCCGTCACTTCGGGCCGCCTGGGCGCGTGATCTGGTAGAGCAGCGCGTTCATAATGGCGGCCGCCACGGTCGAACCACCCTTGCGACCCCTCGCGACGATGGCCGGCGCGCGTCGCGCGAGTAGCTCCTCTTTCGCCTCGACCACGTTCACAAACCCGACCGGCACCCCAACGACGAGCGCGGGCGCGATCTTCCCCTCGTCCATGAGCTCGGCGAGGCGCAGAAGTGCTGTGGGAGCGTTGCCGACGGCCACGATGAGCGGACCCTCGATGCCGCAAGCTTTGTCCATGCTCGCAACGGCGCGAGTCGTGCCCGCGGCGCGCGCAGCCGCGGCGACATCAGGGTCGGCCATGTAGCACACGGCCTTGCAGCCGAGCTTCGCGAGCGCAGGCTTGCTTATGCCTGCGAGCGCCATGTTCGTATCGGTGAGCACCGTGGCCCCTGCGCGCAGTGCGTCGAGCGCACAGTGCGCGGCGTCATGAGTGAAAACGAGGGAATCGGCGTACGAGAAGTCGGCAGTGGTGTGGATGACGCGCTTCACGACGGGTTCTTCGAGCGGCGGGAACGTGCGGCCGCCGAGCTCTTCGGTGATGATCTCGAAGCTGCGCCGCTCGATGTCGCCGGGCGCCATCTCCTTGGAATCCATCTAGTACTCCACTCCTTCCCTTGCACATATCCCCTGCTCGTAGGGGTGTTTCTCGCACCGCATCTCGGTTATGTAGTCGGCCTTCTCCACGATCTTGCGGGAAGGCGCGCGCCCGGTGAGCGCTACTTCGACGCCGCGCGCGGACATATCGAGCGCGCGGTCCACGAGCGCCTCGTCGACAAGCCCCTTCGAAAGCGCATCGAGCGCCTCGTCGAGCACGAGCAGCCCCTCCTGCGCGCCCTCGAGCTCGGCAAGCGCGGAAGCGAGGTTCCCATCGTGCAGCTCGCACGTAGCGGCAAGTTCTTCCGACGACATCGACCAGGTAAACTTGTCCGACACCTTCCCCGCGAACACGGGCACGCCGAAATGCTCGGCGAGCAGGCGCGCCTCCCCGCTTTCGCCGTCTTTCAGGAACTGCACGACGACGACGCGGCGGCCTGCGGCGAGCATGCGAAGGGCGAGGCCCATCGCCGCCGTGGTCTTGCCTTTGCCGTCGCCATGATACACGTGAATCATACGCCCTCCTCGATAATGCGGTAGACATACTCCATGTCGAGCGCTCCGCGCACGACGTCGGCCAGGCGGTCGAACTCGCGCGCACGGTGATCGGCCGCGGACGCCGCGCCCGCAGCACCCACGACGCTCTCGAGCAGGCCGCGCATGCGCGCGAGCGAGCGCGCGAGGGCGAGCGCCACCCCCGGTTCGTCGAACAGGCCGTGGAGATAGGTTCCGAACACGTTTCCGCAGGCCGCGCCTTCTGGTTTGCCGCCAATCGTGCCCGCAGGGGCGCAGGAGACGGTCGTTTCGCCGTCGTGAATCTCGTACCCACGCGCCGTCATGCCGTTCCACACCGAGAACGCGCCTTGGGCGCCCGTGATGCGCAGCTCCGACTGGGCGAGGCGCTTTTCCTCCTTGAACACCGTACTTGCAGGGATGAGCCCGAGCCCGCGCGCGGTGCCAGCGCCTTCCCTGCCGTGCGGGTCCGAAAGCTCGTCTCCCAAAAGCTGGTAGCCTCCGCATATGCCGAGCACCGGCGTGCCCGCGCCCGAAAGCGCGCGTACACAGGCTCCGATGCCGCTAGCCGCAAGCCAGCGCGCGTCGTCGACCGTGGACTTCGAGCCGGGAAGCACCACCAGGTCGGGTCGGCCCAGATCGGTCGTCGAGGAAACGTAGCGCACGCCCATGCCGGGCACGCGCGAAAGCGGGTCGAAGTCGGTGAAGTTCGACAGATGCGGAAGGCGCACGACGGCGACGTCGATGACGCCGCGCGCCTCGCGGGCAGTTAGGCGCGGCGCGAGCGAGTCCTCGTCGTCCAGGTCGAGCGTAAGATACGGCACGACCCCCACGACGGGAACCCCGCACATTTTCTCGAGCGGAGCCAAACCCGGACGCAGGATTTCCACATCGCCGCGGAACTTGTTCACCATAAGCCCCCGCAAAAGCGCGCGGTCCTCGGGCGCAAGGAGCGCGACCGTGCCGTAGAGCTGGGCAAACACCCCGCCTGGGTCGATGTCGCCCGCGAGCAGCACGGGGGAGGACACGGCGCGCGCGAGCCCCATGTTGACGATGTCGTTTTCGGCAAGGTTGATTTCGACGGGACTGCCGGCGCCCTCGATGACGATGACGTCGTTTTCCTCCGCGAGCGAATCGAACGCCTCCAAAATCTGCGGCATGAGCGCCTTCTTTCGCGCGAAGTAGTCCCTCGCAGCGAAGGCTCCCTGCGCCTTGCCGGCCACGATGAGCTGGCTTCGGTGATCGCTTTCGGGCTTGAGCAGGATGGGGTTCATGCGCACGTCGGGCGCGATGCCGCACGCCTCGGCCTGCATGATCTGAGCGCGCCCCATCTCGAGCCCGTCGGCCGTGACACCGCTGTTGAGCGCCATGTTCTGGCTCTTGAAGGGAGCCACGCGCAGGCCGTCCTGCGAAAGCACACGGCACAGCCCCGCCGCAAGCAGGCTCTTCCCCGCGTTCGACATGGTGCCCTGGATCATGATGGGCTTCGCCCTACCCACGGGTATCGACCTCCTTCGCCGAGCCTCGGCCATCCGCGCCCGCCATAGCGCCGCTGCAAGAAGCGCCGCCCCGTTCGTCGGGTTCGCCTTCGCCCGATGCGCCTTCCGCCCGAAGCGCGCGGCTGAACGCCATCGCAAGCCGGGCATTCTCCTTGTGCGTGCGCACGGCGACGCGGCACCAGAAACGGGACAGTATCGAAAACGAGTCGCACGTGCGGACCAAAACCCCCTGTTTATACAGGCGCTCGGGGATGTCTTTCGCCGGCGTGCGGACTAAAAGGAAGTTCGCATCCGACGGCACGACGGAAAGCCCGAGCGAGGAGAGCTCGTGGGAAAGCCACGCTCGCTCGCCCGCCAATACATCGCGCGTGCGCGAGACGTAATCGACGTCTTCCAGGGCGGCGATGCCCGCGGCCTCGGCGACCGAGGAGACGGGCCACGCCTGCCCCGCCCGACGAATCCCCTCGATGAGTTGGGCGTTTCCGCTGATCAGATACCCCAACCGCAACCCTGCCATTCCGTAGAGCTTGGTGAACGCGGAGAGCACGGCCACATGGTGCGAACACGCGGCGCGTGCGGCCACGCTCCTTTCGCGGGCGTCGGGCGCAAATCCGAGGAAGCACTCGTCCACGACGAGCAGCGCGCCCACCTGCTCGCAGCGGCAAGCCGCGGCATCGATCACGCGGGGGTCGACGAGGCGCCCCGTCGGGTTGTTCGGATTGCAGAGGTACGCCACGTCTCCCGGCCCCTCGATCGCGCGGGCGAAGGAGGCGGGCACGTCGAAGTCATCCGCCTCGGAGAGCGGGAACTCCTGCACGCATGCACCGTAGTACGATGCCGCCTCCGCATATTCAGAGAACGTCGGCGCGCACACGACGATGCGTTTCGGGCGTACCGCCGCGGCGAGCCGCCAGATGATGTCAGACGCGCCCGCGCCGCAGACGATAGTATCTTCGGGAATGCCCTGGGCGCGCCCTAGGGCGCGAACGAGTGCGAGGCTTTCCCTATCGGGGTAGGCGTCGATTCGAGAAAGCGCCTTGCAAGCTGCGGCGACGGCGCGCGGCGAGGGGCCTGCCGGATTCACGTTCACCGAGAAGTCAATGAGGTCGGAGGCGCCCCCTTCGCAAGCGATGCCGAGCGATTGCGAGCTGCCCCCATGCGTACGGGCGCGCAGGATTCCCCCGGCAGCCTGGGGCGCGGCGTGGTCTTCCCTCATGCCATCGCCCCCACGGCGAGCACGACCGCCGCGCGCGCGGCGCCGAAGACGACGAGCGCGCATACGGACGCGGCGAGCATGAGCCTTGTCGCCCGTGCGATGTCGCCCCACTCGATTTCGCGGGACGCGTCGCCTATCGTCGGTTTCTCAACGAGCTTGCCGAAATACACCGCGGGTCCCGCCAGGCGCAGCCCGAGCGCGCCCGCGCACGCTGACTCGGTCTGCGCCGAGTTGGGGCTCGCATGGCGACGCCTGTCGCGGCGCCAGATGCGCGCCGCCCCGCGCGCGTCGAGCCCGACGATCGGGCACACGGCGATCATGAGCAGGGCCGATAAGCGCGAGGGAATCCAGTTCACCGCATCGTCGAGGCGCGCCGAGGCGCAGCCGAAGTCGATGTAGCGCTCATTTTTGTAGCCCACCATGCTGTCGAGCGTGTTCACCGCCTTGTACGCCATGCCCAAGGGCGCACCCCCGATCATAAGGTAGAAAAGCGGCGCGATGACGCCGTCGCTCGCGTTCTCCGCCACCGTTTCCACGGCGGCGCGCGCAACGCCCTGCTCGTCGAGAACAGACGTGTCGCGTCCCACGATGAGCCCGACGGCTTCGCGAGCCGCGACAAGGCCGCCCTTCGAGAACGCGCGGGCCACGGCCAGGCTCTGGCGGCGAAGCTCGCATGCCGCGAGAATCTGATAGCTTGCCCATGCCTCGGCCACGAAGCGCAAGCCGGAGTGAACCATGCCGCAAAGATGCAGGATTCCCCAGGTCAAAAGCCCACACGCAAGCGGAAGCGCCACGGCGAGCACAAGCCCCGCGGCGCGCGTGCCCGCGGACGTTTGCGGGAATGCGCCCCGCAGGCGGCCTTCGGCCCACGTGATCGCGCGCCCCATGGCGACGACGGGATGGGGAAGCCAGCGCGGGTCGCCGAAGGCAAGGTCGGCCGCGAACCCGGCGGCGACGGCAAGAATCGTCATCACCGGGCATCGCCCCCCGAAGCGGGGCGAACGTCGCGAAGGCAGCGCCCATCCCAGGTGGCGGCCCATGCACCACCCGGCTCGGTATGCACGTCGAAGTATCCCATTTTCGGGACAGCTAGCTCGGAGAGCAGCGCTTTCACGGTACCCGCGTGAACGACGAAGACGGCGCGCCCACTCCCCTGGGCGCGCTCCGATTCGCACGCCTCCCGAAACGCCGCGACGACGCGGCGGGTGAAATCGCTCTTGCCCTCGCCATGCGGGCAGCGCGTCTCACACCAGGAGTCTACCCAGGCGCGGTAACGCGCATCCTCTTTAAGTTCGGCGGCGCTTCGCCCCTCGAAGTCGCCGAAATCTATCTCGCGCAGACCGGGGCACGCCATAAGCTCCGCGTTCGGGAAGAGAATGCGTGCCGTCTGGTCGGTGCGGGCCATGCCGCTCGTGATAACACGGAACACGTCACGATCGCACGCGAGGTCGCGCAAAGCGCGCTCGCCCGCGCTCGACAGGGGCTCGTCGGTGCCCGCCCCGCTGTAGCGATGGTCTTCCGTGCCCGCCGTGGCACCATGGCGCACGAAGATGACTTCCAAAGGCGCGCCCGCGCCCAGCGTCCCTCGAGGCGCATCGGCAAGGTTTCCTTTGATGACCTGGGGAATCCCGCACGTCATGCGCACGACGACGTCGGCGCGTGCAGCGAGCGCGCATCCCAGGCGCCCCGCGCGCTCGCGCCATTGGGCGTCTTCCGCACGCATAGGGACGACCCCCGAGCCGACCAAGGTCAGAATCACTGCGTCGAAGCCAATCAGCCGCTCGAGCGCCCGGTCAGCGTCGAGCGTGCGTACGAGTTCCTCAGCACGGCACGCGACACGGCCGGCAAAAACCGCGGGCACGACGCCCTCCGCAAGCTGCGCCGCGTCGACGAAATCGTCCGCCGCGAACCCGAGCTTTTCGCGCACGAAGGTCCTCTTCCCCGAATGCGCGCCACCTACCACGAGCATCATAGGAGCATGCCCCCCGCCACCAGCATGGCAAGCATCGCGAGCTCGGCCCATTGCAGAAACCATCCGGCCAAATCCCCCGTCACCCCGCCGAAGCGGGACAGGGCAACATGGCGATACCACGCGAGCGCCAAAAGCCCCGCCACCGCCATAAGGGCGCCGACGGCCCGAGCGCACGCGACCATCCCTGCAGCCGAAGCCGCAGCGAAAGCGCAAAGCGGCACGACGATCGCCGCGCGCTTCTTCGAAGGCGAGAGTCCCGCGGCCATGCCGTCCGCCCGCGCGGCAGGCCAACATTCAACGGCGAGCCCCGAAAGCGCGCGGGAGAACACGAGCGAGCACAGAAGCGCAAGGAACGTCCCCGCCGTAAGCGGCAGCGCGGTGAACAGGGAAAACTGCAGAATAAGGTACACGACAACACCGATGACCCCGAAGGCGCCCGCCCGCGGGTCGTGCATGATCTCGAGCTTTCGCTCGCGTGGGGCCCAACTTGCAAGCGCATCGGAGGTGTCGCAGAGCCCGTCTAGGTGGATGCCTCCCGTCACCGCCACAGGCAGCGCCACGAGCACAGCCGCGACGATGGTCGCGGGCACGCCGAACAGGTTCGCCATGTACCCCCACGCCGTCATGAGGAAGCCTTCCGCAACGCCCACCAGGGGAAACGCGGCAAGCGCATGGGTTGATCCGAAATCGGTCCAGGTCGATTTCGGGACGGGGATGCGCGAGAACGTTCCGAACGCCGCGCCGATTGCCTCTGCTATCTTCACCTTGTAGGCCCTTCGCCTTTCATCCACACGGGAATCCCGCACACCACTTCGACTGCGCGGTCGGCCAGCGCCGCCACGCCCGCGTTCACGCGCGCAAGCGCGCGCCTCCATGCCTCGGTCCCCTCATCGTAGCGCATCCCATCGGCGAACACGTCGACGGAGACCACCACCGTATACGCAGCGGCCTGAGCGAGCCGTTCGATGCCTCCGAGCACCTCGCGCGCCGCAGCGTCGGGGTCACGTGGGGACAAGCCGCCTTCCGCGAAAAGCTCGTTCGCAACCAGGTTGCCCACGTCCTCCAAAAGAAGCGTGCAGCCGCGCGGAAGCCCGGACACTGCGGCGCCCACGTCACGCGTGCGCTCGAGGGTGGAAAACCCCTTGCCCTCGCGCAGCGCCCGATGGCGCGCGATGCGGCGGGCGCCCTCTTCCCCGAAGGGCTCCATCGTTGCCAGGTACACGCGGGGTCCGTCGTGCCCGAGGCACAGGGACTCGGCGTAGGCGCTCTTGCCGCTCGCGGCGGCGCCGATGACGAGCGTTACCGTCATTTCCCGGCCTCGAAATGCTCGTAAGCAGCCATGCCAGTCGCCGTGAACGTCTTCCCATCCCGGTACACGCGCAGCGCCGAATCCAGAAGGGGCAGATACGCCATGGCGCCCGCGCCCTCGCCCAAGCGCATGCCTGCGTCGAGGGGTGCCTTTATGCCGAGCTCGCGAAGGAGCTCCTGGCTTGCGGGTTCGCTTGATGTGTGGGTGCCCACGAGGTAACCCAAGGCGTTGGGGCACAGGCGCGCCGCGCACAGGGCCGCCGTGCAGGATATGACCCCGTCGAGGAGCGCCGGCGCCTTCGAGGCCGCGGCCCCCAGGTAGAAACCGCACATCGCCGCGATGTCGAAGCCGCCCACCTTCGAGAGCACGTCGATCGGGTCGGCGGGATCGGGCGAGTTCGCGTCGATAGCGCGCTCGACCACGTCGCGCTTGCGCGCGAGCGAGGCGTCCGAGAGCCCCGCGCCGCGCCCGACGAGACTCCGCGCGTCCGTCCGGAGGAGCACTGCGGCCACCGCCGCCGAGGTGGTCGTGTTGCCGATGCCCATCTCGCCCGCGGCGAGAAGGCGCACGCCGGCGCGGGCAAGCCCGCACGCGACGGCGATTCCGACCTCGATCGCGCGCACGGCCCCATCGCGAGACATAGCGGAGCCGTGCGCGATGTTGCCGCTCCCCCGCCGCACGTTCGCGCGCACCATGCGCGCGTCATCTATGCCCCGGGCCATACCCACGTCGACGGGCACGACCTCGGCACCCGCGAACGCCGCCATGCGGCAGGCGCTCGTGGCCCCCTCGCACATGTTGCGCGCGACGGCTCGCGTCACGTCTTGCCCGCTTTGCGACACGCCTTCGGCAACGACCCCGTTGTCGGAGAAGAATACCGCGAGCGCACGGGGAAACTCGGCCACCTCGGCGCTCCCCTGAGCTGCGGCGATACACGCGACGGCGTCTTCAAAGTCGCCCAATCCCCCCAAGGGGTGCGCGATGGAGTCCCACGCGGCGTACGCGGCGGCGCGGGCACACTCGTCTGCGGGCGCGATCCGGGAGAGCGCGGCTTCGAGCACGGCGCCCGGCGCCGACGAAAACGCGCGCTCGACTTCCTCGCGGATGCAGGCAAACGCGGTTTCGGTTGCTTCAGCCATGCCGTCTCCTCTCTACGAACGACGCTGCGGCAGACGCGAACGCGCGCGCAACGTCGGGGTTCGCAGGATAGTACACATGCGGGAAGCCCGCAACCAGGGACGGGGTGGTCGTCATGCACGGCCAGCCCTTGTCGCGCCGGGGCTTCTGCGCCCAGAAGTCGCCGCCCGGGCAGGTGGACTGCCAGTAGTGGAACTCGTGCGCGCGGATGCGTGTGCCGCGCGGCCCGTAGAGCCCGTCGCGTTGAGAAGTGAGCTCCACGTACCCGAAATGGGACAGCCTTCCCCCGTTCTCGCTTGCGCCCTCAAGGGCGCCCGCAACAGGCCAGCGCCGCCCCTCGCTATCGGCGATTTCGCGCTGCAGGTACAGAAACCCACCGCATTCGGCGACCGTCGGCATGCCGGATTCCACCGCGCGCCGCACCGCCTCGCGCATCGGCGCGTTCTCGGAGAGCTGTCGCGCATAGAGCTCCGGGTAGCCGCCTCCCAGATAGAGGGCGCTTGTCCCCCGGGGCAACTCGCTATCACACAGGGGGCTGAAAAAGGCCAGCTCGCAACCCAGGTCCTCGAGCGCGCGCAGGTTCTCCTCGTAGTAGAACGAGAACGCCTCGTCACGCGCGACGGCAACGATGGGCCGCGCTCCCGCGATCGGCTCCAACCGGTAAGGTTCCTCGCGGATATCGGGTGCCGTCGCCGCTATTTCGAGCAAGCGGTCGACGTCGACGCTCTTTTCCACCAGCTCGGCCATCTTGTCAATGCGCGCGGAGAGCTGCTTGACTTCGTCGGCGGTCACAAGCCCCAGATGCCGGCTTTCGAGCGAGAACGCCTCGTCGGCGGGGATATTACCCAAAACCGCGACGCCCGTGTGCTTCTCGATCGCAGGCGCCGCGTAGGCGCAGGCAGCGGCGCTCGTCTTGTTCAGCACGACGCCGCGCACGTTCGCACAGGGCAGGAACTCGGCGATGCCGCGGATTACGGCGGCGAGCGATAAAGACGCCCCGCGCCCGTTCACCACTAAAACGACCGGCGTTTCCGTGTCACGCGCAACCTGGTAGCTGCTCGCGTCGGCCACGCCGGGCGCCATGCCGTCGTAGAAGCCCATGACCCCCTCGAGCACCGCGACATCCGCGCCCGCGGCGCCGCGTGCGAGTAGGGCGCGCAGCGTCGGGGCGTCGGTGAAGAAACCGTCTAAGTTGCCCGAGCGCGCACCCACGACGCGGCGATGAAAGAGCGGGTCAATGTAGTCGGGGCCGCATTTGAAGGCCGCGCATGCAAGGCCGCGGCGCGCGAGCGCGCGCAGGAGCGCACACGTTACGACCGTCTTGCCGCTCCCACTCGAGGGCGCAGCGACCATGAAGCGCGGGATGGACGTGCTCACCGGGCGCCGCCTTCCCCACCTGCACCACGCGCGCTGACGAGGAACACGGGGTTTTGCGCCTTCATAAGATGGTGCGAGCCTACAGCCTCGGCGCGGGCGGCCGACACCTGGCACGCCTCGAACCCCTTAAAGCGCGAACCCGAGAGGAGCGCGCACGCCTCGGTGAGCGTCTCAACGGTGACGCATGGCACGCACAGGCGAACCTGCGAGTTCTTCTCGAGCGCCGCCTCCACGATGGAGGGAAGCTCGCCCGCGCTCCCGCCGACGAACACGGCGTCGGGGACGGGCAGTTTCGCGAGCGCTTCGGGGGCGACGCCGGGGACCGCATGCACGTTGCCGCACCCGAATGCATCTGCGTTCTCTCGGATGAGCCGCACGCCGGCCGCGTTGCGCTCGACCGCCCACACCGACCCCGCTCGCGCGACGAGCGCCGCCTCGATCGATACGCTCCCCGTGCCGGCGCCGACGTCCCACACGGTGTCGGTCGCGGTAAGGCGCAGCTTCGCGAGCGCGACGGCGCGCACCTCCTGCTTGGTCATGGGAACGTCGCCGCGGATGAAGAGCTCGTCGGGAATGCCCGAGGAAGCGTACGGCCAGCGGGAGCTCGCGGCGCGGGATGCGAACTCGATAAGCATCACGTTCAAGTCGTCGAACGTCTGACCTGCGATTTCACTTGCGGTCGCGCAGGTGATGCGCTCGTCGGGGTACGACAGGCGCTCGGCCACCGTCACGCGCGCATCCCCGAAGCCCGCCTGCACAAGCTCGCCCGAAAGCCGCGAGGGGTCTTCCCCGCCCGACGTGACGAGAAAGAGCTCACCTGCGCGCTCGGCCTCGGCCACGATGTCGCACGCCACGCCGTGAGCGCTCGCGAAGCGCCAATCCTGCCATGGACGCGCGAGGCGCGCGGCGAGATAAGACGCTGAGCTTATGCCAGGAACGACGCGCACGTCCACCTGCGCGTCGCCGGAGAGCGCCTCCACCAGGCGGCGCGCGCCGCTGAAAAGCCCCACATCGCCCGTCATCACGACCACGGCGCGCCGCCACGACGCCGCATCGGTGAGCGCGGCGACGATGTCCGCCGTCTTCACGAGCTCGCATCTCACCACGTCGGGCGGCACGTCGATGCCGGCAAGCGCGCGATGAGCGCCGATGACCACGTCGGCGAAGTCGATAGCGTCGAGCGCCGCGCGCGAGAGCAAGTCGGGGTTTCCGGGCCCCGCCCCGATGATCGTTACCTTTCGCATGGAATCTCCCGATACCCGCGCGGCGTGACCATACGGCCGCCTACGAACTTCGTGTTCGCGTTGCCGACGAACACGGTGGTGAACATGTCGGCGTCGATCTCCCCCAGCTCAGAGAGCCTACACATGCCCGACTGCTGCCCCTCGCGCCCGATGTTGCGTACCCAGCCGCAGAGCGTGTCGGGGGCCTTCCATTCGAGCATAATCTCCGCCGCGCGTGAGAGCCTGTCGGCGCGCTTTCTGCTGCGCGGGTTGTACAAACAGATGCAGAAGTCGGCGCTCGCCACGGCGGCGAGCCTGCGCTCGATGACCTCCCATGGCGTGAGCAGGTCGGAGAGCGACACGACCGCGAAGTCGTGGGCAAGCGGGGCGCCGAGCACCGCCGACCCGCTCTGAGCCGCGGTGGCCCCGGCGATAACTTCCACGTCTACATCGGGGTAGTCCTCCGCAAGCTCCAGCACGGGGCTCGCCATGCCGTACACGCCCGCGTCACCGCTGCACACGAGCGCCACGGCTTCTCCGCTCTGCGCGCGCGAAAGCGCCAGGCGGCATCGTTCGACCTCGTGCATCATCGGCGTCGCGAGATGCGCCGCGTCGGGCACGGCGGCGAGCGCGAGCTCCACGTATTTCGTGTACCCCACAACGATGTCGGCCGCCTCGAGCGCGCGCCGGGCCGCAATCGTCATGCCGTCGGGGCCGCCCGGGCCGATCCCCACCACGAAGAGCTTTCCCATCACCGCTCCTTAAACGAAAGTTCGATAGTTACCTTGGAAAACGCGACGGTCACGCCGCTGTGAGCGAGCTTCGGGAAGATAAGTTTGCCCCCGTCCGCGAGCGCCGCGCGCTCGCACACGTTGTCGACCCCCACCGTCGCGCGCACGAAATCAGATGGCGAAACGCTGCCTTCGACCCGCGACAACTCATCTGCGGAATACGTCGCAAGCGGAATATTGCGCGCGCGGCAGAAGGCGAGCAGACCCTCCTCGTGCGCCTTCACGTCGATCGTCGCCGCCTTGCGCACGGCCGAAGGCGAGATACCCGCCTGCCCGCACGCGAGAAGAAACGCCTCCTCGATCGCTTCGGCGCACGCACCGCGACGGCACCCTATGCCCGCAACGATGCAGGGCACGACAAGACGAAGCGGCTCGGACGCAGGCGCCTGCGCCCGCACGCCCGCCGGCTTCCCCGTCTCACCGGCGAGCACGACCTCGCCCGTTGTCTCCACCGCGCAAACGGACGCACCTGCGTTCGCGCCAGCGAACGACGACACGACGATATCGGCCCGAGCGCGGTCTGACGCAATGTCAACCCCCTCAGGCGGCTGTCCCGAAATCGGCATGTCGGAATAGAGCGCCACGCGCCCGCCCGAAAGCAGCCGCGCCGACACTCGCTTGATGGCCTCGGGATTCGAAACGGCGAGCCCCACACGGCGCGCCCACGTATCCACCGCCCACACGCCGCGGACGTCAGTCGCCGTGGTGATGACGGGGATGACCCCTGCCACGCGTGCCACAGTTTGCGCCAGCTCGTTCGCACCGCCCAAATGCCCCGACAAAAGCGGGACGGCAAAGCGCCCCGCCTCGTCGATCGCCACAACCGCGGGATCGTTTGCCTTCGAGGCGACATACGGCGCGATAGCCCGCACGGCGATGCCCGCCGCGCCCACGAACAGAAGCGCGTCCGACGCTTCCCACGCGAGCGCCGTCCATGCGCGCAGGTCGACCTTCCCCTCGCCGAACCCGCGCGAAACGGAAACGTCCCAGCCAGGGTCATCTTCACCTGTCTGCGCGCAATCGGAAAGCGCGCGTGCAGTGCGCTCCGCCAACGCATACCCCCTCTCAGTGAACGCTATGCAGGAAACCCTCATCTAGCGCACCACCATCGTCGAGAAGTAGCTGCCCCGATCGGGCACATCGTCAAGCGAGCGGTACACGCGCTCGCCCGGAAGCCCACAGTCCTCTACAAGCTCGGCACCGTCGAAGGCGCCCTCCTCGCAAAGAAAGCGCTTCGTGTCCGCAAGCGAGCGGCGCGCCTTCATGACCACCTTCGTCCCCGGCCAGCCGATTGCGCGGCCCACCCCATACAGAACGCCTTTACTCATACGTCGCCCCCAATTCCCCGATAACTGCATCGGCGCCCGACGTGCGGAAAATCTCGCGGCGCTCGGCGTCGAACACGACCGCGGCGATGTCGCATGCGCCCGCCGCGCGGCGGCGCAACCTGTCCTCGATTGCCGCAGCGAGCGAGGCGCGCGCAGCGTCCCCCACGCCGGCGGCCTCGATTACCTCGAGCGCCGCCGTGGTCGTGACCGACGACATGATCTCGCGCACGGTCTTCGCGCCCGCGCCGGCCAAGGCCGCGTGAGCGGCCAGAATCTCCGCGCGGCAGTCGGCGGTACGCGAATGGGTGTCCATGATGCCGCCAGCGACCTTCACCAGCTTGCCGATGTGTCCCACAAGAAGGACATTGGTGAATCCCTCGCGAACGCAGCAATCAATCGCATCGCCCACAAAGTTGGAGATGAAGACCACCGGCGCACCGTTTAGGTGGAAATGCCCCGAGATGAACTGCCCGCCGTAGTTGCCGGGCGTGAGCACGACTCCGCGCCGCCCCATAGCCGCATGCTGCCGGATCTCGAGCTCGATGCTGTCGCGCAAGGCAGCGAGGCTGCGCGGCTCGACGATGCCCGTCGTGCCCAGGATGGAGATGCCGCCCTCTATCCCCAGGTGCGGGTTGAAGGTCTTTTCGGCAAGGGCCACACCCTCGGGTACCGAAATCGTCACAGCAATATTTCCAGAAAAGCCGTGCGCGGCGCACACCTCACGCACCGCCGAAGTAATCATCGCGCGCGGCGTCGCGTTGATGGCGGCCGCCCCCACCGGCTGCTCGAGCCCGGGCAACGTCACGCGCCCCACGCCCACGCCGCCATCGACAGAAACTTCCGATTCGTGCGCGGGCACGTCCTTGCTGCCCGCAGTACCCGTGCCCGACCCCGCATGTTCCACGCGCGCGTACACGAGCACGCCGTCGGTCACATCGGCATCGTCGCCTGCGTCCTTTCGCACGGCGCACTGGGCGCACCCCTCGCCGATGCATGCGTCGACCACGTTCGCCTCGACGGGCAGCCCGCCGGGGGTGACGATCGACACGCGGCCGACGGGCTTTCGTGACAAGAGCATCTCGCAGGCCGCCTTCGCCGCGAGCGCGGCACAGCTCCCCGTGGTGTAGCCACAGCGCAGGCGGGTCGTCCCGGTATATATGTAGTGCTCGAAGGCCACGCTAGCTGCTCGCCTTCCGATACCCCGTGGCAAACGAAGGGTCGTAAAGCTTGCTACGCTCGTACGACTCCGCTTGCGCGCCGTCGTGCGCAAGTCCGCCGCGAGCTCCGAGCACGCGGCCCACCACCACGAGCGCCGTGCGGTCGATGCCCTCTCGCGCGCCCTCATCGGCGAGCGTGCCCACTGTGCAGCGCACCACGCGCTCCTCAGGCCAGGTCGCCTTGTACACGAGCGCCGCCGGCTCATCGGAGCTGCGGCCCGCGGCCAAAAGCTCGGCGGAAAGCTCGGCGAGCATACCCGAGCTCAGGAAGATGACCATAGTCGAGCCGCTTTCCGCCATGGCGCGCATGCCCTCGCCCGCGGGCATGGGGGTGCGTCCGGAAAGCCGCGTGATCACGACCGACTGGCTGATTCCCGGCAGCGTGTATTCCTGGCGAAGCGCCGCCGCGGCACCGCAAAAGCTCGACACGCCGGGCACCACCTCGTAGTCCACGCCGCGCGCGTCGAGCGCGTCCATCTGCTCCTGGATGGCGCCGTACAGGCACGGGTCGCCCGTGTGCAGGCGCACCACTTCCTCGCCCCGCGCATCTGCCGCGCACATCACGTCGAGCACTTCCTCCAAGGTCATGCGCGCGCTGTCGTAGACGACGCAGGATTCCTTGCACTCGGCGAGCAGCTCGGGGTTCACAAGGCTCCCCGCCCAAACGACCACGTCGGCCGCGCGCAGAAGGCGCGCCCCGCGCAGCGTGATAAGGTCGGCGGCGCCCGAGCCAGCGCCAACGATATGAATCATCCGAGCCTTCCCTTCCCGTTTCTCATCGCAACCGTTGACGCCGCCATTCGCGCAGCGGACAAAACACGGCGCCTGCGGCGGCAATCGGCGCAAATACGCAGGCAGGAGGCGCAATGCCGCCCGCCCTGGCTTTGACACGTTCACAAGTGCCCACTATCATAGTAAAAGTTTCGGCAACGAGCATATGACAATCGGATAAAAGGAAATGACCGGCGCGGCGCCCGCACAGCCCGCGCTGGCTTGCGGAGGGAACCAGGTGGGAATCCTGGGCAAGGGACATTACTGTGTAGGACGCGCAGGCGAACCGCCTCGCGCCCCAAGCCAGACTGCTTCGCCTTTTCCTCACGGCATCGCCGTGGCGTTAGCTCCTTGTGAACCCCGAGGGGCGCGCTTTTCTTTCGCTTGTGCCGACAAGCAACTGTCGCCGGGGGACCGGCAAACCGAGGAAAGGAAAAACCATGTCCGACCAGATGTCACGCCGCGGCTTCATGGGCGCCGCAGCAACCGGAGCATTCGCGCTCGCCGGAGTCGCGCTCGCGGGCTGCTCCAGCACCTCCGCGAGTTCCGAGAAATCGAGTGAAAAGGAGAAGGCCGTGAAGCCGGTCATCCTCGTCACGAGCTTCGGCACGAGCTACAACGACTCGCGCCACATCACCATCGGCGCCATCGAAGACGCTATCCGCGAGAAGTACTGGCAGGACTACGACATCCGCCGCGCCTTCACCGCGCAGATCATCATCGACAAGCTGAAGAAGCGCGACGGCATCACGATCGACAATATGACCGAGGCGCTCGACCGCTGCGTGGAAGACGGCGTGAAGGAAATTGTCGTGCAGCCGACGCATCTCATGGCTGGCCTGGAATACGCCGACGTGAAAGACGAGCTCGACAAGTACGCCGACAAGTTCGACAAGATCTCGCTCGGCGACCCGCTGCTCACCTCCGACGACGACTACAAGAAGGTGGCCGCAGCCATTAATGAGAACATGGCGTCCTTCGACGACGGCAAGACGGCGCTGTGCCTCATGGGCCACGGCACCGAAGCCGATTCCAACGCCGACTATGCCAAGATGCAGGAAGTGTTCAAGAACGAGGGCTTGACGCAGTTCTTCGTCGGCACCGTCGAGGCTGAACCGACCTGCGAGGATGTTATCGCCGCCGCGAGCGCCGCAGGCTACAAGAAGGCCGTGCTCGCGCCGTTCATGGTGGTCGCGGGCGACCACGCGAACAACGACATGGCAGACGAGACCGACCCCGACAGCTGGGCTGCGAAGTTCGTGGCCGCTGGCTTCGAAGTGACGTGCCTGCTCCAGGGTCTGGGACAGAACGCCGCGGTCGACGACATCTACGTCTCGCACGTGGACGACGCCATCGCCAAGCTGTAAACTCGCCGCGCACGGGGGCGCCGGTCGCGTCCCCGTGCAACGGGCATGCGCCTTCCCCGACCGACGGCGCATGCCCGTTGCATTCGCATCCCGCCCGCCCACCGCACGGCGCGGGCGGTCGAAGCGATTGAAAGGAACCCCCTCCATGTTGAAGAAAACCCTCGCCTTCGCCCTGTCAGCGGCGCTTTTTGCGTTCTCGCTCGCCGGCTGCGGCGGAAATTCAATCGACAGCGCAAAGGCAAGCGATGCCGATTCCCAGGAAAAGACCGAACAGGCGGCCGATGCGCCCGAGGGCGCAAGCGCTGCCCCCATCACCGCCGACAAGGTGGCCGACGGCACCTATCCGATCACCGTAGATTCCAGCTCGAACATGTTCAGGATTGTGGACGCCCAGCTCATCGTGGAAAACGGCTCCATGCACTGCGTGATGACACTTTCCGGCACGGGCTACGGCAAGCTCTTCATGGGCACGGGTGACGAGGCTGCCACTGCGAGCGAGGCCGACTTCATCCCCTATGTGGAAAACGCGGAAGGCAAGTACACCTACGACGTGCCCGTTGAAGCGCTCGACGAGGACACCGCCTGCGCCGCGTGGAGTATTAGAAAAGAGCAGTGGTACGACCGCACGCTCGTGTTCGAATCCGCCGGCGTCGATCTGCGCGCCGACGCACTGAAGTAACGCCATGCGGTCGATTCTTCCCAAGGGGGAAAACAGGAAGCGCCACAGCATCGCGGCGCGCGCGATTGTCTGCGTTCTCGTCGCCCTGCTCGCGCTTCCTTTCGCGGGGTGCAGTGCGAGCCCGAACGCGACCGGTGGCACGGCGGGCTCTCAGGAATACACTGTGAGCGTCTCGCTTTCCGGTGGGTCAGGGCGTGCAAGCATCGCCTCGCCCACCACAATTGTGAAGGATGGCGACACCTACACCGCGACCATCACCTGGTCGAGTTCGAACTACGACAAGATGACCGTCGACGGCGTGGACTACGCGCCCGTAAACGACGGCGGCAACTCCACGTTCGAGATACCCGTCACGCTCGACGAGGACATCGCCGTGTCGGCCGAGACCGTCGCCATGTCGACGCCGCACACCATCGACTACACGCTCTACTTCGACTCATCCACCATGAAGGAGAAATCGGGCGACGAAGCAAGCGGCGGCTCCCCTGCGAGAACGGCTTCAAGCGCCGCGGCCGACTTCCACAACGCCGATTTGGGCTGCGGCTGGAAGCCGACGGGGACGCTTCAGCTTGAATACGCCGAGCACTTCACTGTCGACGAGTTCGAAGGCGGCTTGCGGCTTATCTGCGTTTCGAACGGTGAGCGCTTCCTCGTGGTACCGCAAGATGCGAAGGTACCTGATGGGTTGAGCTCTGACATCGCGGTCATAAGGCGCCCCGCCGACAAGGTGTACCTCGTGTCGTCGGCAACGATGTGCCTGGTCGACGCGCTCGATGCGAACGACAATATCTTCATGTCGGGCACGAAGGCCGACGATTGCTCGGTCGCGGGCTTCAAAAGCGCACTCGAAAGTGGGGCGATCGCCTACGGCGGCAAGTACAGCGCGCCCGACTACGAGCGAATATCGGCCTCGGGCTGCACGCTCGCCATCGAGAACACCATGATCAACCACACACCCGATGTGAAGGAAAAGCTGCAGAAACTCGGGCTCGTCGTGCTCACCGAACAGTCGTCGAGCGAGCCCGAAGCACTCGGGCGCCTCGAGTGGATTAAGCTTTTCGGCGTCCTGTTCGACAAGGAAGACGAGGCCGCGCACCTGTTCAACGAGCAAAAGGCCCGCGTCGAGCAAACGTCGAGGCTCGCGTCGTCAGGTAAAACCGTGGCGTATTTCTACATTAACTCGAATGGGGCCGCCGTCACGCGGCGGGCGGGCGACTACGTGGCGCAGATGATCGAGCTTGCAGGCGGCAACTACTCGCTCGATGACGCGCAGACGGCGTCGACGTCAGGTTCGTCAGTAACGCTCGAAATGGAGCGCTTCTACGCGACGGCGAAGGATGCCGACATCATCGTCTACAACGGCACCATCGACGAATCGGTTGCCACCTTAAACGACTTCGTAAGCAAAAACGCGCTATTGTCGCAGTTCAAAGCCGTGAAGAACGGCAACGTCTGGGTCACAAGCGCCGACATGTACCAGCAGATGACTTCTACCGCCGACATTATCGACGAGCTGCACGGGGCGTTCACCGGCGATGACGCGAGCGACTTCCATTATCTGAGGAAGCTCGGCTAGCACCATGAGAAGCCGACTTTCCATGGCATACGACGAATCGGGGCGCGTCGCACGGTGTCGCGTCGTGACGGCGCTGCTCGCTGTTGTCCTCATCGTGCTCGTAGGGGCCAACCTGTGCATCGGGAGCGTGCTCGTGCCCGCAGACCACATCCCCGGCATCCTTTCGGGCGGCGCGGCCAATTCCATGGAAAGCCAAGTCATCTGGGAGATTCGCCTGCCGCGCGTGCTTTCAGCCGTGCTTCTCGGCGGGGCACTTTCGCTCTCCGGGTTCCTGCTGCAGACGTTTTTCAACAACCCCATCGCCGACCCGTTCATCTTGGGCGTCTCCTCGGGCGCAAAGTTCGTCGTCGCGCTTACGATGATCGTGCTTCTGGGCGCGAACCAGGCCATGTCCTCGCCGGCCATGGTGGCCGCAGCGTTTCTGGGATCGCTTATCACCATCGGCTTCGTGCTCCTCATCGCACGGCGCATAAGTTCCATGGCCATGCTCATCGTGGCGGGCGTCATGGTGGGATACATCTGCTCGGCGGCGACGAACTTTCTCATCGCCTTCGCCGACGACCAGTCCATCGTGAACCTGCACAACTGGTCTTTGGGTAGCTTCTCGGGTTCGAGCTGGGACGACATCGCGGTCATCGCGGTCGTGGTGATCACCGTGAGCGCATGCGTATTCGCGATATCGAAGCCCCTTTCCGCCTTCCAGCTGGGAGAAGCCTACGCGAAAAGCGTCGGCGTGAACGTCGCACGCTTCCGCGTGGTGCTCGTCCTTCTAGCGAGCATGCTCTCCGCCTGCGTGACCGCGTTCGCTGGTCCGGTGTCGTTCGTAGGCATCGCGGTTCCGCATCTCGTTAAGTCGGCGCTGAAGTCGTCGAAGCCCATCCGCGTGATTCCTGCGTGCTTCTTGGGAGGCGCCATCTTCTGCGCGGGCTGCGATTTGATCGCGCGCACGCTGTTCTCCCCCGTCGAGCTTTCCATCAGCGCCGTCACCGCCATCTTCGGCGCGCCGGTGGTTATCGCACTCATGTTGAAGAAGCGGGTGAGGTAGATGGGGAAATTCGTGCCGCAGCCCAAAACGCTCGGAAGGGACATTCCGTGCTTAGACAGTCCTAAGCTCGCACGAAAGCGCCAGAAGGCACTTTCGGCTCGTGCGGAACTGCACGCGGAACGCCTCCTCCGAGCGGAGTCGAACCTCGAAACCCCGGTCGAAACGCAGGCTGACGGAGCGCCGCTTTTCCGCATAAGCGACCTGTCGGCGGGCTACGACAAGAAGGTCGTAGTCGAAGGCGTCGATCTGGAGGTTCGCGCGGGCGACGTCGTGGCGCTCATCGGGCCGAACGGCTCGGGCAAGTCGACCATCTTGAAAACCATCACGCGCCATCTGGCACCGCTTGCCGGCGCGGTCGAGCTCGACGGGCGGGAGATTTCCCGATGGAAGACGGCGGAATTCGCAAGGAACCTTGCCGTTATGCTGACAGATCGACCCCGGACCGAGCTCCTCACCTGCCGCGATATCGTAGAGGCGGGAAGGCATCCCTACACCGGGCGAATGGGAACACTTTCGCCTGACGACCATAGTCGGGTCGACGAGGCCATGAAAACCGCACATGTGGAAGAGCTCGCCGAGCGCGACTTCATGCAGATAAGCGACGGGCAACGCCAGCGCGTCATGCTCGCACGCGCCATCGCGCAGGATCCGCGTGTGCTCGTGCTCGACGAGCCCACATCGTATCTCGATATCCGCTACCAGATCGACCTGCTGCGAATACTTCGCCACCTTGCGAAATCGCGGAATGTGGCTGTCATCATGTCCATCCACGAACTCGAGCTCGCGCAGAAAAGCGCCGACAAGGTGATTTGCGTGAAGGACGGTCGGGTCTTCCGCGCCGGCGCACCCGAGGACATATTCACGCGCGAGACGATTGGCGAGCTCTACGGCCTTCAACATGGCACCTTCAACGAGCACTTCGGCAGCGTGGAAATTGGGCGCCCACACGGCGATGCGCACACGTTCGTCATCGCCGGCGCAGGTACGGGGTCAGCTGTGTTTCGCCAGCTCATCCGGCAGGGCAAGGCGTTCTACGCGGGCATTCTGCACGAAGGGGACATCGACTGCGAGCTCGCGCGCGACCTGGCGACGGAATGCGTGGCCGAGCGCGCCTTCGAGCCGATCGGGGATAAAACCATAGCCCGCGCCAAAGAGCTCCTCGTCCACTGCGCGCGCCTTATCGTGTGCCCCGCTGCCTTCGGCACCATAAACGCCCGCAACGCAGAGCTCGTCGAGTTCGCACGATCGCATGGTATCGAGGTCATGCAAGCGTGCGAAGGCGCATCGGAGGATTCCCATTTGGAGTGGGAAGGATAAACTGGACTTTCTTTTAAGGATCCTCAGGCTACAGCTCCTGCGCCGGCGAGGTCTACAAGGCGCCGGAGAACCTCGTGAACAGGAATTTCCACGCCGACGAGCCCAACTAGGCCTAATCCAAGCGAGATTCCAGACTCGACAGACCATTGAGAGTCAAATCGTTGGCGACCTCAGAGACACGCTCGATAGGAACCGAGCCGTCAGACAGTGCCCACGTGCGATAGATACCGATAATGCCCGACAGCAAAAACGCCAGATAGTAATCGAACATCTCGTCCTTGAGACCTTGGGGCAACAGATCGCGCTCGGCAATCTCGTGTTCGAGCGGCGCACGAAGACGAGCCATAAAATCATCGAGCGGAATGTTCTCGATCAGCTGACGATTGAGCACCAAGTTGTTGCACAGTGCCTCGTTAACGGTTTTAAAGAAGGTCGCCGCCGCGCCAAGAGCGCGCTCGTTGGTGTCGCCGTCCATTGAAGCAAGCGTTTTCTCGACCGAGTCGACAATCATCTCCACCACATCGACGGCAATGGCATCGAGCAGGCCGTCAACCGTACCAAAGTGTACGTAAAAGGTCTTGCGGTCGACATTGGCCTCGCGCGCGATGGCACTCACCGTAATGTCTGCCAGCGGCTTTTCCATGAGCAGGCGCTCGAAAGCCGAAAGGATGGCATTACGGCTGCGAACGATGCGACGATCAAGACGCGGTTTGCTGGTTGCCATGGGCGTGTCCCTTCGATATGCGAGCATTCATCAACAGATGAGAGATAATCTACGTAAGAGGATTATCCCCCATACAGCACAAATATGCCCCGCATCATGAAGAACGCACGACTGCCCTACTGCGACTTAGGGTGCTTCTTCTTATTGAGTGCCGACGGAGATACGCGAATACCATCGCCTGTCTGGCGCACATAGGCTTTATGAGCCGGCTTAGCGGTCCCAGAAGCCTTCTGAGCGTGCTTCTTGGGATCAACGGTAACAGCATTCGTGGGGTGCGGCTTAGTGGGCGCAGAGGGCGTCTGAGGCGTGCGGCCGAGCTTGCGCATCACGCGATCCCAGCGCGCATGGATGCTCTCGTTGTGGGCGCTCTTAAGTCCCAACAGGGGCGCAGCCAAAATGGTCGGCGCAATAAACGTAATGAGACGCCACAGCAGATAGCCGGCGGTCGAAGCCGACCCAAAGAAATGACCCAAGAACAATGCAAAGCCGCCCTCAGCGCCACCAGTTCCACCGGGCAGGGGGACCGCAGAGCTCAACAGCTGGACAAAGGCGCTCGCGGCCATGACCGAGAAAAAGTCGACCTCATGGTGGCCAAAGGCAAGCATCAGGAAATACGGCACCAGATAGAAAAACGCGAGCTGCAGCATGGTGATAAACACGGTGAGCAGCATGGAAGAAAAATGTCCGGCCGAAAGCTTGAACTTCTCGGAGAAGGAGTAGATCTCGCCATCGACAAACGTGCGCCAACCCTCGATCTTAGTGGCCGAGACACCAATGCGCTCGAGCCAATTGATGATGCAATGGGCGACGCGCGTGACGGTCTTAGGCATGAGAGCGACGGCGAAGATGCCCAGCAAGATGCAGCAGTGCCCACCAAAGCTAAAGACGCACAGCAGCGTCATGTCGCCATAGCGCTCGGCAAAAAACGGCATGCGAGCAAGCAGTAGGATAGCGCCCCAGGCAACGAGGCCAAACTGATACACGATAAAGCGCGTGAACTGCGTGGCTCCGGCCTCGCCGACATTTTGGCCCGCCTTGGTCAGGCGGTAGATCTGGGCGGGAGTCGAGCCCATCATCATAGGTGTGAGGTTGCCAAAGAAGATGCCACTCGCCTCGACCGAGATCAGGTCGCGAATGCCAACGGGTGAATCGGGGTCGAGCCAGACAGCGATCGCATAGGCCACAATGCCAAAGAACAGATACATGAACATGCAAAGACACGCGACAACGAGCCATGACGCCTGGACGCTCGACATAGCGGCCCAGAACTGCCCCATCTGCCCGGTTACCACCAGATAGACGATATAACCCACCAGTACGACGCCGATAAAGATGGCGCCGCGGCGTGCGCTCTTATTGTCATCTCCGCCCGAGGCCTCAACCTCGACCTGGGGCTTAGACGTATGCTGAGAGGACTCCGTCATGAGACTCCTTCTAACAGTCAAAATATCTTGGATATTGTACCCGCAAGGACCATAGACAGAACGCAAAGCTCTGGTTCAAACGGGAATTGCAGACGGTTGTTTGAAAATAAAAAACCCGGCCTTCCATAGGAAGTCCGGGTATCAGATGCGTGGTAGCCCGTACCAGATTCGAACTGGTGATCTCCGCCTTGAGAGGGCGGCGTC